>NZ_JBHUWW010000198.1:0-11281 GCF_042669755.1 Kitasatospora sp. NPDC057223
TCGCCTGGTCCCTGCTCGACAACTTCGAATGGGCCTACGGCTACGACAAGCGCTTCGGCCTCGTCCACGTCGACTACAAAACCCAGCAACGCACCATCAAGACCAGCGGAACCCGCTACGCACAGCTCATCACGGACCACCGCCTGCGCACACGCAACACCGCCTGACCCACCACACCGCTGCTGATATCCGACGCCCGACGTCGCCGTCCAGCAGCCACCCAGCGGCCCGGCAGCGTGCACCCCATGCTGCCGGGCCGGTCTGCACCCTCGGCAAGGAACACCCCTCCGACTCGGACCACCCGTCGGGAAGGAACCCCCTCATGGCCCTCACCAGCAGCAACTCCACCAAGCCCTGCGCCATGTACCTGCGCTGCTACCCCCAGGACATCTGGCAGATGCAGACCCACCAAGAGGCACTGCGGGAGTACGCGACCCACCTCGGCCTTCCCGAGCCCGTGCTGTATCTCGACAACGGTGTCCCCTCCAGCGGCGACGCCCCGCAACGCGACAGCCTCACCGAAGCCGTCGCCAGGGGATTCTTCCGCTACGTCCTGGTGCCCGGCCCCTGGGTCTTCCACCTCGACCCGCGCAGGGCCTACCGGATCGCCCAGAACGTCATCACGGCCGGCGGCCAGATCCTGGAACTGCCCTCCCAGCGCAACCAGCTCAAGTCCGAGGCGCTCCCGTGCGAGCGGACACCCGCGACCGGAAGGCACCTGCGCGTCGCGGCCCGCTGAGCCCCGACCGCTCGGGGCGCCGGCCCGCGTGTTCCGTCGGAGCGGCCCCTCGGACACCCGGTCGGCTCAGGTACTGAGCTTGCTGGGGCGCGCCCACGGGCCTCACCCGCCCACGGGCCTCGCCGTCGGGCCGGCGAACGGTGATCATGTCCCGGGCCGCCGGCCGGTCGGTGCCGAACAGGGGCCGGCGAGGCGAATCGCTATGTGGGGGGTTGGATTCGTGCGGCGAAGATGATGATGTCGTCGTCGGGTTCCGTCACGAAGGTCTCTGTGAGCTTCGCGCACAGGGCTTCTGGTTCGTGCGGCCCGGCCGCGGCGGAGGAGCTGAGGAGGTCCAGACGCTCGTAGAGGTCGCTGCCGCGGGTTTCGACGAGTCCGTCGGTGATCATGAGGAGCCTGCTGCCGGATTCGATGGTGTGGGTGACGGCGGGCGGGTGGGGGAGTCCGATGCCCAGCAGGGGGCCGTGTTCGCGCAGGAACCGCGGTGGGCCGTCGGGTGGCAGGAGCAGGGGCGGCAGGTGTCCGGCGTTGGCGACGTGGAGTCGTGTGTGGTCCGGGTCCACGAGGACGATGCACAGGGTGGTCGTCCAGCCGGGCTGGTGCAGGCCCAGCAGGTGGTCGAGGTGGGTGAGGAGGACGTGCGGGGGGTGGCCCTGGGCGGCGTAGGCGCGCAGGGCGTGGCGTAGCTGGCCCATGACCATGGCGGCCTGGAGCGAGTGGCCGGTGACGTCGCCGACGGCGAGGAGCAGTCCGTGGGGGGTGTGGACGGCTTCGTAGAAGTCACCGCCGATCTCGGCCGTGGTGGTCGCGGGCAGGTACCGTACGGCGAGCTCGATCCCGGGGCTGTCGGGCAGGGTGGCGGGCAGGAAGCTGCGCTGGAGCGTCAGGGCGAGTTCGTGCTCCTGGCTGTAGCGCTCCACCACGTCCTTGTGTTCGACCGTCAGCTCGGCGTACAGGGCCATGACCCCGGCGTTGGTTTCGGTGAGTTCGTCGTTGAGGCGTTCCAGTTCGTCACGTTGGGCGCGGGCTTCCTCGAGGGCGGCGAGCAGGTCGCGGGTCTGTGCCTGCAGGTCGTCGATGGCGCTGGCGGGAGCGTCCGTGTCCAGCAGGGAGCTCAGCTGTCCCGCGTCCAGGTACCGGGACGACAGCTCGGGGACGGGGCACAGGATGTCGATCCGGCCGCCGGCGGTCGCTGTCGGGCGGTGGGCGGTCTGCGGCAGCAGGCGGGTGACCGCCTGCAGTGATTCGCTGCTGGGTGTGCGGTCGTCGTGCCACCGTAGGGAGGCCTGGAGGGCGGCCGGGTCCCGCTGCACCTGGAAGGTGACGGTCAGCGGGGTGGGGCGCAGGAGGTCGCGTCCCAGCTCGCTCAGCGCGGTGGCGAGGCGCACCTGGTCCCGGTTGTCGAGGCCGACGGCGTGCGCGATGGTCTTGGCGCGGCGCCGCAGGGCGAAGACGTCCTGCTCCGTCCTGACCGATGTGGTCAGTACGGGCGTCTGGTCACGGGTGCGGGGTGAGGGCCGGCCGATGCTCACCAGGCACCCTTGGCGACCACCACGCTGGCGTCGTCGCGACGGGTGCCGGCGAGGCGCAGCAGTCCGGTGGCGATCAGGGCGGGCGGATGGTGCAGCAGGGATGCCAGGTCACCGGGGGTCCAACGCTCACTCAGTCCGTCCGAGTGCATCACCAGTGCGCCGTGGGCGGGCAGTTGGTGTTCGTAGGTGCGCAGTTGGCGCATCTGGTGCCCGACGATCCCCGGGTGGGAGAGCAGGTTGGCGCGGGAGCCGGTGGTGACGATGGAGGCGGCGATGTTGCCGATGCCGCAGAACAGGACCCGGCCGTCGGGTTCGAGGCGTGCGGCGGCGATCGCGGCGCCGCGGGTGCCGCGCAGGGCCCGGTGGACCTCCTCGATCACCTGCTCGGGTGTGCGAGCGGTGCCCGTGCGGAAGGCCTGGACGGCGGCTTGTGCGGCGAGTGCGGCCATCGGCCCGTGGCCGAGTCCGTCGCACGACATCACCAGGACGCCCGCTCCCGGCCCTGCGGTGGCGCCGCGGACGAGCTCCGAGCGCCCGGCCTTGGCCGGTCGGAGCGGGCGGTGCGATTCCTGGGGTGCGTGGTGCGGGCTCCTGCTTCCGGTCGCGGTCGCGGTCATGGCCGACCAGTCGGGTGCGGCAGCGGTGCCCGGGCGGTCCGTGGCGGCGGTTGCCACTCGTGCGTCCCTGCCGGTGTCGGTGCGGGCGGCCCAGGCGTCGCCGCACACCTCCTCGCCGCCGATGGACCGCGTGATGCCGCCCACGACCGCCTCGCCGGAGAGGGAGGGGTGCAGGGGATGCGGCCAGAAGCGGGCCAGCTGGAGGGTCCCGAGCCCGGGTGCGGAGTGGATGGCGAAGGTGTCTGCCAACCGTTGGACCGCGCCCAGGCCGATGCCCAGGGTCCCGATGGTCGACACTCCGTCGCGCAGGGCCTGTGTCACGTCGGCTATGCCGGGGCCGGCGTCGACGACGATCACCTCGACTCCCGCGACGTCGCGGTTGCGCAGGACGCGCAGCGCCATGGACCCGTTGAGGGCGTGCTTGGTGACGTTGGTCGCGAGTTCCGCGACGGCCAGGACCAGTTGGGCGGTGCGGTGTTCGCCCAGGCCGATGCGCCGGCCCAGGGCGGCGGCCGCGCCGCGGGCCGCCTCCGGCTGGTCGCGGAACCAGGAGGAGTCCTCGCAGTCCAGCAGGAAGGGGCCGTCCGCCGCGTTCATCGGGCCCACTTGGTGATGGTGACGGTGGTGCCCCGGCCGGGTGCGGTGTCCAGGGTGAAGTCGTCGACGAGCCGCTTGGAGCCGGACAGGCCGAGACCCATGCCGTTGCCCGATGTCCAGCCGTCGGTCAGGGCGAGGTCGATGTCGGCGATGCCGGGCCCCTGGTCGGCGAAGACCAGGCGGACGCCGCGCCGCCCGCGCTCGTCGACGAGGGCCGCGGTCATGGTGCCTCCTCCCCCGTAGATGAGGGTGTTGCGGGCCAGCTCGCTGGCGGCGGTGATCAGCTTGGTCTGCTCGACCAGTGAGAGCCGGCATTCCTGGGCGAGCGCGCGGACCAGTTGGCGGGCCTGCACCACTGCGGCGTTGGCCGTGATCTCCAGGATCTGAGGGTCACGACCAGGGCTGTTCACAGACCGGCCGCGGCATCGGGCGTGTTGCCCTCGTCCCCGGCGTCGGCCTGAGGCGTCGCAGTGCGTCCGCCGACGCTGCTCGCGCGGGCTTGTTCCAGTAGCCGCAGACCCTTGTCCAGGGTCAGTGCGGTCCGCACCCCGCCGAGCGAGAGGCCGAGCTCGACGAGGGTGATGGCGACGGCCGGACGCATACCGACCACGACGGTCTGTGCGTCCAGCAGGCGGGATATGGAGGCGATGGTCGAGAGCATCCGGCCGACGAAGGAGTCGACGATCTCCACGGCGGTGATGTCGATGACGACTCCGTGAGCGCCGGAGTCCACCACCGCGGCAGCGAGGTCGTCCTGCAGCAGCATCACGGCCTGGTCGTCCAGATCGGTCTGGATGGAGACGAGGAGGACTTGCCCGATCCGCAGAACGGGAACCTGGTCGCTCACCGGCTGCCGGCCTGCGGTGTGCGCGAGAGGGTGACCCCGGAGCGGCGCAGGGCGTGCCGCAGCGCGTCGGCGAGGGTGGCCTTGGTGACGATGTCGCCGAAGTCGATGCCGAGGGCCACGATCGTCTGCGCGATCTGCGGCCGGATCCCGGAGATGGTGCACTCCGCGCCCATCAGGCGGGCCGCGACCACGGTCTTCAGCAGGTGCTGGGCGACCTCGGTGTCCACCGCGGGGACGCCGGTGATGTCGATGATGGCCTGTTCGGAGCCGGTGTCGATCAGCGCCTGGAGCATCTTCTCCATCACCACCATGGTGCGCGCCGAGTCCAGGGTGCCGACCAGGGGAACGCCGATGACCCCGTCCCACAGCTTCACCACCGGGGTGGACAGCTCCATCAGCTGCTCGGCCTGCGCCGCGATCAGTTCCTCGCGGGTGCGCGTGTACACCTCTATGGTGTAGAGGCCCAGGCTGTCCAGCAGTGAGGTGAACCTCAGGTACGCCTGCACGTCGCTGTCGGCTCCGGCGAGGGCCGGCTCCAGGACCCCCTTGAGGGCGAAGACGCTGGCAGCGGTCTCCGTCGGGGTGAAGCCCTGCTGGGCCCGGGCCCGTGACAGTTCGGTCAGCAGCGCGCGGACTTCACCGAACGCCTCGGAGTGTCCGTCCAGACTTCCCTCACCCAGCGCGGCCACCAGTGCGGTGTACAGCTCCTGGAGCTCACGCTGGACCTCCGCGCGGCTGACCCGCCCGCCCAGGGATCCGGTGACCTTGTCCGCCCATTCCGCGCCGAGGTCTTCGCCGCGTACCGACAGGAGGCCGATCAGACGCTTGGAAATGTTCTCATCAGCCACAGCACACACCCCTCTTTAGGGGACCAAGCGATCCCACCCGGACCTTAGGCCACTACACCCGACGAGTGGTACTCGGCCGGGCGGCCCGTGATCCCAAACACTGTCGGCACAGCGGCTTCCCCCGTTTCCGCGGTCCATGCACGCAGTCCGGGGGAATATTCATCCGGTGATGCCGGCCGGCGCTGCCTGGCCGAAGCCACGTCCCATGGGGCCCACCGGCCGTATTCGCGTTACCCGGTCCGACGGGGCGCCCTGCTGGAAACCCCCTTCGGCCGGCCACACGGCAGCGGTCCGTCCCCGGATCACCCTGCCACGGCCCGGTTGCCGGTCACCGGCCTGCTACCAGGGCAAGGTGGCGTGGATCTCCTTGCCGCCGGGGTGGGTGACGACGTCGATGCGGGTGGCGAGGCGCTGGATGATGGCGGGCCAGCCGAACCCGCCGCTTCCGCTCACGAGGTCGGGTGTGCGGGGGACGGGCAGGGCGGTGCTGGTGTCGCGCACGGCGATCCGCACTCCCGCCGACGAGGTGCTGAGCGTGAGGATGACGGGGCCGGGGGCGTGGCGGACGGCGTTGGTGACCAGTTCGGAGACGACGAGGAGGACCTTGCCCGCTGCCCCGTCGTCGGGGGCGGGTGTGTGAGTGCTGAGGGCGGCGAGGAAGGTGGCGGCGCTTTCCCGGGCGTGGACGCAGGTGCCCGGCCCGCCGTCGAACGCGGCGTACAGCGGCGCCTGGACCGCCCTGCCGGTACTGCCGTCCACGTGCCCCTCCTCTGCTCGCGGCTCCCGCACGTCCCCAGCGGCGCCCGTCGTCCCCGGACGGACATCCTCGCACCTGCCCGGCGCCCACCGTCACCTCCGGCGGCCTCTGGGCACAACGCTTCGGACTGCCGCTGTCTATGACACGCTGGCCTGCCCTACCGTTGTCCTTGTCGCGCCGCAACGTGACCGGACCGGAAGGAGCCCTGGCGTGACCTCACCCATTCCCGTTCTCAGCATCGCCACGCGCACCAGTGCGAGCGGCCCGGTGATCGAGGCCGTCGGCCAGCTCGACTACGACACCGCGCCCCAGGTGCGCGCCGCCATCAGCAGCACCCTCGCCGCCGTCCCGGCCCCGTCCAGCGTGGACCTGGACCTCGCAGGCCTCACCTTCTGCGACTCCTCCGGCCTCACCGCCCTCATCCAGGCCCGCAACGAAGCCGCCCGGGCCGGCACCAGCCTTCGCCTGTTCGCGGCGTCGGAGAACATCACCGCCCTCCTCGAACTCACCGGAGCCCAGGCCCTCTTCCCCCCGGCCGCGTGACCGCGCGGGCCGACGGCCGGCGGGCGTGAAGCCATCCGGGTAACAGGAACACGAGCCGTCCCCGGGACGGCGGGACCGGATGCCCGAACGCCAGGTGATCAGTACCTCCATGACGAGGGCCGACCTGGTCCGGGACCTCGCCTCGCTGCGCCCGACAGCACGTCCACCGGGCACCGGCGCGCTGTGTCCGGAGCGGCCGGCCGAACGGGGTGGCGTGCGACATGGCTTCGGGCCGAGGGGGCAGGTGCTGGGTGCTGTTCTTGCCGCACTCCCTCAGGAGGTACCCATGTCTGCCGTGATCGTGCTGTTGGTGGCGCCGCTCGTGGTTGCCAGTGCGGTGGTGGTGACCACGCCGACCGCAGGGCACTCGCACCGCGGGTCCGGTGCCGGCCTCCGGCCGGCCGGCGGACGCCGCGGAGAGGCCCACCGCCCCCGGCACGCCCGGTCCACTTCCTGAGGGCCCGGCCGGTTCGGTGGCGGCCGGAGGGTTCACCGCCGAACTCCCGAGTCCGAGCGTCTTCGTCGCGGCGAGCAGTTTCGTGACGCCCGGGGACGGCGAAGCCTCCATCGCCTGCGGCCCGGACGTCGCCCCTTCGCAGAGGCGGTGCGAAGTCCCTGTTCCCCGGCCTTCCGGGGGCTCGCCCGTACAGGCCGTACCCTCGGACCGGTGCGCGCCCGGTGGGAGAACACGCAGAGCGTGCGCCTCACTCCCCTCGGCTCTTGTGCAGTGCCTCCTTCACCTTGGCCACAGCGAACCCCCAGCCCTGTTGGACCGTCGGCCGGCCGGGGACGGCGAGTTCCTGGGGGTTGGTCAGCACGTCCAGCAGGACCGGCCCCGGAGTGGCGAGGGCTCGGCGGACGCTGTCGTGGAGTTCGGCGGGGTCGGTGACGCGAATGCCGGTGATTCCGAGGGCGGTGGCGACGGCTGCGAAATCGGGATTCTCCAGCTCGGTCCCGAACTCGCTCAGCCCGGTCTGTTCCTGTTCGAGTTTGACCATGCCCAGCCGGCGGTTGTCGAAGACCACGAGCTTGACCGGCAGCCGGTAGGCCTTGATGGTCATGAGGTCGCCGAGCAGCATGCTCAGGCCGCCATCGCCGCAGAACGCGATGACCTCACGGTCCGGTGCCCAGAGCTGGGCACCGAGGGCCTGCGGCATGGCGTTGGCCATCGAGCCCAGGTTGTAGGAACCGAGCAGGCGCCGCTGCCCGTGCAGGGTGACGAACCGCGACAGCCAGACGGTGGACATGCCGGTGTCGGACGTGAAGATCGCGTTGTCGCTCGCGCAGGCGTTCACGGCGGCGGCCAGCGCCTCGGGGCGGATGTCGCCGCTGCGGTTGTCCAGAGCGCTGCGCAGCCGTCCGAGGCGGTGCTTGTCGTGGTCGGGGTCGGCGAGGTGCTGCTGTTCGACGCCCCACTCCTCGAAGCGCCGGCGGGCGGACTCCAGGTGGGAACGGTCCTCGACGGCGTCCAGGTGGGGGAGAAGCGCTCGGAGGGTCGCGCCGACGTCGCCCGCCAGGCCGGTGACGATCGGTGTCCGTCGTCCCAGGTTGCGTTCCTGGAGGTCGATCTGGACGACTTTGCAGTCGGTCGGGTACCAGTCCCGGTAGGGGAAGTCGGTGCCGAGCATGATCAGGGTGTCGCAGGAGTCGAGTGCGTGGACGGCGGCGGGGTTGCCGATCAGGCCGGTCTGGCCCACCTGGTACGGGTTCTCGCCCTCGAAGCCCTCCTTGGCCTTGAGGGTGAGAACCATCGGTGCCGCGAGCCGTTCGGCCAGGTCCAGCACCACGTCGCGGGCGTCGCGGGCCCCGCGGCCGACGAGCAGGGTGGTTTTTCCGCCGGCGTTGATGAGTTCGGCGGCCTCGCGGATGCCCGACTCGTCCGGGCGGGTGACGGGGTGGGCGCGGGAGAAGCGGGCGGGGCGGTCGTCGGTCAGTTCGCGGTCGCCGAGGTCACCGGGCACCGTGAGGACGGCGACTCCGTTCTCACTGATCGCTGCTCGCACGGCGGCTTCGAGCATCCGCGGCATCTGGTCGGGGGTGGTGACGGTGTTCCGGTAGACGGCGACGTCGCGGAAGAGCAGGTCGTTGTCCACCTCCTGGAAGTAGTCGCCGCCCAGTTCGGCGAGTGGCACCTGTCCCGCGATGGCGAGGACCGGGGTGCGGCTCTTGGCGGCGTCGTAGAGGCCGTTCAGCAGGTGGACGGAACCGGGGCCGACGGTGCCCATGCACACGCCCAGGGTCCCCGACAGCTGGGACTGGGCGCCTGCGGCGAACGCGGCGGCCTCCTCGTGACGGCAGCCGATCCAGTCGAGGCCGTCGGTGGAGCGGATGGCGTCGGTGAGCGGGTTCAGCGCGTCACCGACGACGCCGAACACCTGGCGGACGCCGAGTTCTTGCAGGGCGTCGACGATCACATGCGCAACGGTGCGTGCCACAGGACGGTCCTTCGGTTCGATGTCTTTCGGGGGGCTCAAGCGGTTCGGCCGGGTGGGCGCGGCGGGTTACACGGTGAAGTGCTCGGGATCGGCTGCGCGCCAGTCCGGGGCCCACGCTTCGGGGGCGTCGTTGATGAGCTGTCCCGGGGCGAGTTCCGGATAGAGCTCGGCCCAGGAGCGGACAGTCTGCGGGTCCGTCCTGCGCTGCAGCATGTGCGGGCGCAGCTGGGCGGGGTCGTCGACTCCCATGGCGGCCATGATCTGCAGGGCGCTCCTGACCGTTGCTTCCTGGAAGCGGTGGACGCGTTGGGACTTGTCACCGACGTCCAGGGCGCGGGCCCGGCGGGGGTCCTGGGTGGTCACGCCGGTCGGGCAGGTGTTGGTGTGGCAGCGCTGGGCCTGGATGCAGCCGACGGCGAACATCATGGCGCGTGCGGAGTTGGTGTAGTCGGCCCCCTGGAGGAGCCGCTTGACCAGGTCGCTGCCGGTGGCGACCTTGCCGCTGACGCCGATCCGGACCCGGTCGCGCAGTCCGGTGCCCAGCAGTGCGTTGTGGACGGTCAGCAGACCCTCGGTGAGGGGCATGCCCATGTTGTCGGCGAATTCGAGGGGAGCGGCGCCGGTGCCGCCTTCGGCGCCGTCGACGATGATGAAGTCAGGCGTGACGTCCTCCGCCAGCATCGCCTTGCAGACGGCGAGGAACTGGCGGCGGGAGCCGACGCACAGTTTGAAGCCGACCGGCTTGCCGCCGGCCAGTTCACGCATCCGGGCGAGGAAGCGGACGAGTTCCCGCGGGGTGGAGAAGACCTGGTGGTAGGGCGGCGAGATGACGGTCCGGCCCTCCGGTACCCCACGGACACGGGCGATCTCGGCATTCACCTTCGGGCCGGGCAGTACGCCCCCGATGCCGGGCTTGGCTCCCTGACTGAGCTTCAGGGACACGCACTTGACCTGAGGGTGGGCGGCCTTCCGGGCGAACTCGCTCTCGTCGAAGGCGCCGTCCTCGGTGCGGCAGCCGAAGTAGCCGGTGCCGATCTCCCAGACGAGGTCGCCGCCGGGGCGCAGGTGGTACTCGGAAAGGCCTCCTTCGCCGGTGTCGTGAGCGAAACCGCCCAGCACGGCACCGGTGTTGAGAGCCAGCACGGCATTGGCCGACAGTGATCCGAAGCTCATCGCCGAGACATTGAGCAGCGCCATGTCGTACGGCTGGGTGCAGTCGGGGCCACCGATCCGCACGCGTGGCGGGTCCGGGCGCACTGGGCGCGGGGCCATGGACGGGACGAGGAACTCCCGGCCGGCCGCGTACAGGTCGAGTTCGGTGCCGAACGGCTCCTCCGCGTCGGTTCCTTTGGCCCGCTCGTACACGATGCTGCGGGTGTCCCGGTCGAAGGGACGTCCGTCGACGTTGCGTTCCACGAAGTACTGCTGCAACTCGGGGCGGATGCCCTCCATCGCGAACCGCAGATGGCCCAGCACGGGGTAGTTCCGCAGGACGGAGTGCCGCCGCTGGAGCAGGTCCCGTCCGGCCAGAAGCAGCACGGCCACCAAGGGACCGGCCGCCCACCACCACCATGGCGACGCCAGAACACTCGACGCGACGGCGGTTGCGGCCATGCAGCCCAACAGGGCAACCCAGAATATTCTCAGCACAGTCCGTCGTCTGTCCCCGATCGAGCCCGCCAAGCCCACCGGCGGACGGGACGTCGGGCAGGGGGAGCAGGACAGTGCGCACGCCTGTGGCCCTCGACCGTCATCCCCTGGCATACCTGGCGACCCGTATCGTCACGGCCGACGCTCGCCTGCACGGCATCACCCTGCGCGCCGCCGCCCACCGACCGGGCGAACTGTCGTCCGATGCGGGCCCGGGGGAGTGACCTGCCCGGACCGGGGCAGGCGAGGCGCCGAGAACGCGTCGCGCCGGGAGCAGCCCGGGGCGGCGCCACACCTGAGGGAGGCGTCTTGAGCGGCATCGAGATCTGGGAGTTCCGCGGTACCTCCGGCCACGTCGCCGGCACCGACCTGGTGGGGTTCCACGTCGAGGCCACCGATGGTCACATCGGCAAGGTCGACAAGTTGTCGGAGGAAGCGGGCTCCCGGTACCTGGTGGTGGACACCGGTCCGTGGATCTTCGGCAAGCACGTCCTGCTCCCCGCTGGCACCGTTGTGCGGGTCGACGAGGACGACAGGAAGGTCTACGTCGACCGGACCAAGGACGAGATCAAGAGCGGCCCCGAGTACGACCCCGAGAAGCACGATGACGCCGACACGGGGTACCAGGACGCCTACGCCGGTTACTACGGCTCCTACTACGGCGGCCACATCTGACCGACACCGCTACCGGCTGCGGGCCGCCACCTCCTCGGTGG
>NZ_JBHUWW010000199.1:0-4368 GCF_042669755.1 Kitasatospora sp. NPDC057223
CCTGGCCGCCGGCCGTACCCAGCCCACGCGGCCCGGCGTACGCCGCAGCCACCTCTGACCCTTCGCCGGGCCGGGCCGGGCGTACGACAGCAGGCCCAGGACGTGAAGTCCGGGGCCTGCTGTCGTTGTCCCGACCAAGTCAGGGCTCCGCCCGCGGGCAATGGTGTGCGGGAGGAGCGGTCTGATCCTGTCACGCCACGGGGGGATGGCCGGCATCTGCGGGGCGGGCGTGGGGTTCGAGGAAGAGGCCGAGGAGGCCGGCGGGCACGGGCTGCTGACCGGGGCCTGGACGGGGCCCGCGTCCGGCCGGACGCGGGCTGTGAGTGGGCACCTCACCGCCTGCGACGGGCCGCAGGCCCGTCCGGTCGGGCAGTACGCCGAGCGCCCCACAGAGGGCCGCCTGGTGCTCGACCACGGCCCGGGCGTGCCGGACGACCAGGGCGAGCTGCTCGCCGTCCATCGACTGCAACTGCTCCATTACCTCGGCGGCCAGTTCCGGGCCGATGCCCTCCAGCAGCTTCCAGGCCTCCTCCTGCAGTTGCGGTGCCTGCTCGGCCAGGCGGCGCTGACGCAGGGCGGCCTGGCGGCAAGCCTGGCCGCAGTAGAGGCCGGGCCGGCCGGTGCGGGCGGGGCCTGGAAGCTGCCGTTCACATCGAGGGCCAGCGCACTGTGGGGACGCTGTCGGCTCGTGAGGCTTTGGCTTCGTCACAACCACACGGTGACGGAACCCGGGGGGCGCCACAAGTTGCCCCGCCGGAGACCCGGGGCCGCGATAATCCGTCGCGACACCGGCCCGGCTGGCGGAGTATGGCGGAATGGTGGCTCCGTACAGATATGCCCGTCACGTCATGGACGACGAGTACCGGCAGCGCGTCCGTCGGCACAGTCCGAGTTCGCTCCTGCCGCTGATCGCGGCTGCCGGAGCGCGGCACGGACGGCCCGGAGAGGGCTTGGACTCCGTGCTGAACAGCCCCTACCGCAAGTACACGCCGTGGGCTCTCGCGGATGCCGCCCGCGTCGCGGTCGCGGAAGGAACCGAGTTCAACCGCACCGATGCGACAGAGGGCGACCTACTCGCGATTCTCGCGGCGCACTCCTCCCTCAAGGACCCGACGCTGCACGGAGACGGTATCGACGCAGACCGCGTCCGCGACTTCCTGCTGCGCACCGCCGGCCAGCAGTTCGTCTACCAGCTCTCGGAGTTTGGTACCTGGGCCCGGACCGCGGCCCTCTACCTTCACACGCCGTTCCCGGAGCACCGCACCCCTCGCATCCTCGCCACCGGATGGGAGGAAGAGCTGCTCGGCTGCTCACTCGCGGACTACATCAGCATCAGCAACACCCTCTGGGCCAGCGCCGTCACCTGTGGAGGCCGCTTCGACCTCTCCCTCATGGACAGTCCCGGAGGAGAGCGCGTCTGGGACGTCGTGGACCGAGAGACGACCATGCGGGTCCTAGAGCGCCACTTCTCCATCGACCCGGCGGAGTTCAAGCGGGCGGACACAGCAGTGAGAGAGCGCATGAAGGGGACGCCCGGGACCACTTCGCAGATGCGCCAGTTCACCCACAACCCCCTCGTCGCCCGTCCGGCGCTCACCGGCTACGGCGACAGCTGGCTGCTGTGTCCGGTTCCCCAGCTCGTCTTCCGGAAGGCCGGCCCGGCCGGCATCTCCTTCACCGGCCTCCAGCACTACGGCACCGACTTCAACCTGGAGACCGGGTATCTCTTCGAGGAGTACGTCGGCCGCCAACTGCGACTGCTCCGCAACGCCGAGGTGCTCCCGGAGATCCACTACACGGTCAAGCGCCAGGTCCACCACGGAGTCGACTGGATCGTCGTCTTCGACGATCTCGTGCTGCTCGTGGAGGTGAAGGCGGCCATGCCCACCGAGAGGGCAGGGCTTGGCATCTCCTACGGGCTGGAGGAGACCGCGCGAAAGATCGGCAAGGCGTACCAGCAGATCTCCCGCACCGAGGAACTGATCGCGAGCGGGCGCCCAGAGTTCGCAGCCGTGCCCACAGACCGGCCCCGGCACGGGCTCGTGGTCACGCTTGAGCCCTTCCACATTGTGAATGCCCCACTGCCCATGCCGAACCTGACCAAGCCGCCGATCTTCACCACCGTTGCCAGCGCCAGTGAACTTGAGCAGTTGGTGTGCTTCACGGAAGACTCGCCATCGAAACTGCTCCTCGAGCGTGCAGCAGATCCGCAGCGCTCCACCTGGGATCTCAACGCGGCGTTCGCGAACCGCGAATGCGCCCCCAACCCAGTGCTCGAGGAAGCATGGAGCATCCTCCCCTGGACACAAGCCTCCCGGCGCGCCAACCGGACCACTGGGCAATAGCTCGGGCCGCTTGGGTCCAGCTCCGGACGATCCGTGGTGGGAGGTCCGGGTACTGCACGCGGAGCTCTGCCCCGCCTTGAAGCGCCCCAAGGCAACTGCCTGAGCAAGGACGGCTGCCAGCAGGGCAGGATCTGCCCGCCCCGTTGGGTGCTCCGGGTCCTGTCCTGTGACCTCATGGCGTTTTGAGCGCTTGAATCGCGTTCTGGTAGACCAATCCGGGCGGGTGGTCGGCCCCTGTCCGGCGGTCTGGCGGTACTGCGGGGCGCGCGCGGTTTCGGTGACTGTTGGTGGTCGTTCGCCCCGGCTGGCCGGGGCTTGGCGGGCAGTCCGGGGGCCGGGGCGGCTGCGGGGTGCTCCGGCGAATTGACGGCCCGTCGGAATTGGTGCCGGAATTGCCGCCGGTTTCCGTTCTGGTTTTCCTTGGCGATTCAGCCGGAATTACCGCTGGCCGGGGCTGTTTCGGCGGGTGGTGAATTCATGTGGGGAGTTGGCTGGGGGTCTGGCGGGGGTGCGGTGCGGGTTCCGGGCGTTCCCGCCGGCCGCCGGCCCGCCGGCTGCGCATGCCGCCACTGCGCCCGCCCGGGCCGTTCGGAGGCCGCTGTCCGGTCCGTGGACGTCGCCTCGGGGTGCCGTGGGCGGGCCGGATACTGGCCCGACGATCTGTCGAGGGGGCCCCGGGGTGGAGTGGTCATCCGGGCTGCTCGGCTTCACCGCCGGGTTGTTGATCTCGGTGGTGACGGCGCCGGTGGGTGTGTCGGGGGCGGTGTTCCTGCTGCCGGTGCAGGTGAGTGTGCTGGGTGTGCCGAGTCCGGCGGTGACGCCGACGAACCTGCTGTTCAACGTCGTGGCCGGCCCCGGGGCCCTGTTGCGCTACCGCCGGGCCGGGGGCCTGGGCGGCCCGCTCACGCGGCTACTGGTCGCGGGCACCGTGCCCGGCGTCGTCGTCGGCGCCGTCATCCGGGTGTTCGCCGTCCCCGGCCCCCGCGTCTTCCGCCTCCTGGTCGCCGCCCTGCTGCTGCCGCTCGGCGTCTGGTTGTGCGCCCGCACCCTGCGCCCGGCCGGACCCCGCCCCGGCGCCGTGCCGACGGCCAGGACGACCACCGCACTCGCCCTGGCCGTCGGCGTGGTCGGCGGGATCTACGGGATCGGCGGAGGTTCCATCCTCGGCCCGCTCCTGGCCGGCCGCGGCGTACCGGTGGCCACCGTCGCGCCAGCCGCACTCACCTCCACCTTCATCACCTCCATCGTGGGCGCCGGCACCTACGCGGCGCTGGCCCTGACCACCGCCGGCGACATCGCCCCCGACTGGCTGCTCGGCCTGTCCTGCGGCCTCGGCGGCCTGGCCGGCGGAAACCTCGGCGCCCGCCTCCAACCCCGCCTGCCCGAGACCGTGCTGCGCCTGCTGCTCGGCGTCCTGGCTACTGCTGTGGGCACTCTCTACGCAGTTCAGGGCCTTCGCTGACCAGCGCTGGCCCTCAGAAAACCGCCTGTCCGGGCAACCCTGGCCGTCCCGCTCGCCGCCCTCCGGCCCGCCCCGGCTGCCCTCCGGCCCGGCTGTGCCTGGTGGTGGCCTTCGGGGGCCTGGTTGGGGGCCCTGACGGCCCCTGTAGCGGGTGCTGCCGGTCTCTCGGGCCGCTGTCCCGTTCCTGCTGCTCCTGGCCTACTGTCACGGGGCCTGCCACTGGTCGGCTGGCGGTCTGTCGGGTGGGGCAATTCCTGCTGCCTGCAGGACCGTTGACTGTGGTTCGTCCGTTGCCCGGGGTGGCTCCGGGGCTCTGGTGCTACGGAGGATGGGTGGGGTGTACTGGTGGCCTGTCGCGTCGGAGGGGGCCGTATGTCGCACACATCGGATGCAGGACCGCCCTTTCCTGAGGGTGATGCGTCCGAACCGTCGTCCGGCGGCCCCGATCCGGACGGGGTGTTCGACCCGGGGACCTGGCTGACCGCTCAGGAGGTCGCTGGGCTGTGGTCCGTGCGGGAGGACTGGGTGGGGCGGGTGGCACACGTGGCGGGGGTTCGCCGT
>NZ_JBHUWW010000199.1:4458-11274 GCF_042669755.1 Kitasatospora sp. NPDC057223
GTACGACCCGGGGACCTGGCTGACCGCTGTTTAGGTCGCTGGGTTGTGGTCCGTGCGGGAGGACTGGGTGGGGTGGGTGGCACACCTGGCGGGGGTTCGCGACCACATGGTCCCCGGGCCGACCTACGGCACGTACGGGGGAGGCCAGAGCTACTCCTACTACCATCCCGAGGACGTGCTGCAAGCGGTGGCGGCCATCGCCGATGGCCGTGTCGAGGTGGAGCCGATCTGGCGCACCGATACCCCCGAGGGCCGACAGGCGGAGTACTGGAGCAGGCTCCGCCTCCGGTTGACCATCATCATGGTGACGGCCGGGTTCGTGGGCCTGCCGCTGGCGCTCGTCCTGTACGACGTCTTCGTGCGGAAGTGACCGGCGGATCTCAACTCCTGGCCGGCCCGGGTCCGGGACGGGGCTGGGACACGGCCTCGCGGCCGGTTCCTCCGTGGCGGGCCGGTCCGCGGCAGTCGCGACAGGGGCCCGCGGTGTGCCTCGGGCGGCCGTCCCCGGCCGCCGGCCCCGGCCCCGGCGGGGTGTTTTCGGCTGGGGGCTGCGCCCGGTTGCTCCTGGTGGCACGCCGGGGCTGTGTCCGTGTGCTGGCGGGACGTCGCCGGGGCTGCCTGCCGGGTCCTCGCCGCTGCTGTTGAGGGATCTCTGCGCGTGGGGTTCGTCCCCGCCGGCGCTGTACCGGTCCTGTCGTCTCGCCGGTCGCTGATCGTGCCCCGCATTCTGCCCAGGGGCCGGAGCGGTCGAGCTGTCCGTATCGGCTGTATCACTCGCCGTGTCTCCCAATTCAAGCTAGCGTCAAGTGACATGACGAACACTCGGCGAATTGTGTTGGCCGTGGCCGCCACTCTCCTGCTGGCCGCTTGCAGCAGCGGCTATACCGTCACCGTCAAGCCCTTGCCGACCCCCGCCGCAACCGAGCTGTCCGCCGCAGCGCAGGCGCTGCGCGCCCTGGACCAGGCGTCGGGCGCCACCACCGAGAGCGCCGATGCATACGACCAGGCCTTCGCCGCGTTGGCAGCCCGCTGCGTGGAGCAACCCTGGGAACTCAAGGCTGAGGCCCGCTCCGCCGTGGCCCGGCTGAAGGCCTTCGGCAGCAAGACCCAGACCCACCTGACCGTGGTGCGCGCCATCGCCGCCGCCATCTCGCCGGCCGACCCGAGGGTGAACTGCGTGCCCTACTTCGGCATATACGTCAGATACGTCGAAGCCCAGCAGGGCACAGGCACGATTCACTGACCCGCCCGCCCCTTGCCGTCCCGTCACGGTCCTGCCACGGTCCCGTCGGGCCCGGCCGTCCCGCCGTCCGTCTGCCGTCCCGCCACGGCCCCGCTGTCCTGGCCGCTGCCGACCCCTCAGGCCCGGGCCTTGCCCGCCGGCCCCCCGCCCGCCGGGCCCCGCCGCGCCTGCCTGCCGGGCCCCGCCTGCCCGCCGGTTCTGGCCCGCTGCGGCTGCTCGCTGGGCCCTGTCTGCTGGGGGGCGTGGCTTCTGGGGGCTGGTGGTCGTTGTGGGGGTATGGACAACGACTTGTACGGTCCGCGCCGGATCGCTCCCGATTGGCACGCGCTGGAGGTGCTGGTGGCTGTGGTGCGTGCTGCGGGTGGTGAGCTGGCGGTCGACGGCGGGCACATGCTGACGACCTCGACCTGGGCGGCCGGCGGGGCGGTGAGGGATGTCCTGTACGAGCCGTTGCCGGACGGGAGGGTGCGGCTTTCGCTGGCCTGACCGGGGAGGCCCGGCCGTGCCCTGTGGCGTGTGGTCTGTTGACTGCACCAAGTTGGTGATCCGCCGGTCGCGCACGAGCCCTCACGGGGCCACACCATGTGAGCGCCCGGCTCGCCCGCACCAAGCCCAGTTCCGCTCCTGAAGCCAGACGAAAGTGGTACCGCGCCCAGGGCCGATTCCGCCGCTCACTAGGATCCGACCATGATCCAGGACGGTGAATCGATGCGCGGCGGTCTGTCGACCGTACGCCGTAAGGGCGAGACCATCCTCAGGCCCTGGCGCGTGTGGACCCCCGCAGTGCGGGAACTGCTGCGCCACTTGGAACGGGTGGGATTCGCCGGCGCGCCGCGCGCCCTGGGCGACGGTCCCGTGGACGGCTATGAGGTGGTGTCGCTGCTGCACGGCGAAGTCGGGCTGTCCCCGTGGCCACCGGCGCTCCTCGCGGACGAGGGCGTCATCGCGCTCGGGCGGTGGCTGCGCGACTACCACGAGGCAGTACGCGACTTCCGGCCCTCACCGCAGGCCGTCTGGTGCGACCCGGACGTCCGCTGGCGGCCCGGGCTGATCATGCGCCACGGCGACCTCACGAGCTGGAACTCGGTCTGGGAGGACGACCGGCTCGTGGGCGTCATTGACTGGGACCTGGCCATACCTGGCGAGGCGTTGGAGGATCTCGCACAATTGGCTTGGTACAGCGTGCCTTTGCGGCTTCCCGAGCGTCAGCGCAGGGCCGGGTACGGCGCAGCCGGCGCTCCGTTGGCACGACGGCTGCGACTGCTCTGCGAAGCATACGGTGCGAATCCAGCCGACGTGCTGGACGGGCTGGCGCGGTTGCAGCGTGACGAGACTGACCGGATCGCGCGCCTGGGCCGGCTCGGCGCGGATCCCTGGGCTACATTCCTGCGGCAAAATTTCATCCCGGACATCGAGGAGGAGCGCGCTTGGGCGCTAGCACGTCGCGAGGAACTCCTCGGCCACGCTTGACGCGACCCTCCGGTCGCAGCCGCGTCGCGAATCACGAGCGCTCAGCACCTTCCGGAGTTGGTGCAGAGAAGCTGTGGCGCCTGGGGTGCTGTCGCGCCGGTGATGTGCGGGGGAGGGCCGGTTCCCCCGTGGCGGGCCGGTTCGCGACGGCCGCAACAGGGGGCCCGCGGTGCCCCTGGGGCGGGCGGGCTGCTTCCCGCCCGTCGTCCCCGGCCCCGCGGCCGTCCCCGCGTCCCGGCCCCGTGCCCGTGCCCGGTCCTGTGCTTCGGTTCCTCGGCCCCCGGCCGGGGTGGCTGTGCCCGGTGGAACCTGTCCGTGCGGCTGCGCCCGCCCGCCGCCCGCCCGCCGTACGGGGCGGCGGCCGGCTTCTTCCGGGGTTGGGACGGGCCTGTCCCAGCTCTGTCCCAGCCTGTCCTGGCTCTGTCCCAGCACGCCCGGTTTGCCCGGTTTTGCTGGGACGGTCCCAGGTCGTTTGCCCAGGTGGGAGTGTTTTCGGCTGGGGGCTGGGACAGGCTGGGACGTGCCCTCGCGTCGGCCCGTCCGCCGCTGTCGGCCCGTCGGCCCGGCGGGGCCTGTCCGCGTGCTGGCGGTCCGTCGCCGGGCCCGGGGCCGGGCGGGGCCTGCTGCTGTTCCTGGCCTTCGTGCTGGCCGCCGGGTGGCCGCCCGGGTGCAGTGACTGCCGGGGGCCGCCAGGGCACCGGTGCCGCCGGGAGGGCGGGCGGTGCCGGTGCCCCGCCCCGGGGGGCCGCAGGCCGCCCCTGCCGTCCCGCCACGGCCCCGCCACGGCCCCGTCCCCACGGCCCCGGCCTGACGGCCCCGCCATCGGTCCTGCCGTCACTGTCCCGGTGCCGCAGGCACCCGGGCCCGCCACCCACCCGCTGCGGGGCCGCCGCGCCCCGGCCCCGCCCCCCGGTGCGGCTGCCGGGCCGGCACCCCCATCGCGGCTGCAGGCTGCCCGCGGTGGAGGGCCAGGAGGAGCTGGAGGATCAGGAGGTGGTGCCCGGCCCGCGCCCCGCGCCCTGTCCTGCCCTGGCCCCGTGCCCGTGCCCGGTCGGCGGCCGTCCCGCCTGTCTCGTGCCGCCGCCGGTCCCGTGTCGCGATGGCACCGTCGGGGCGCTGCCGTGGCCGATGCCCCGGCTGCCCCTGTTCCTGCCCTTGCTGGGGCCGGGGTGGTGGTGTCCGGTTGGATGGCGTCATGAGTGAGTTCGCGCATCCTGGGTCCGGTCTGACGAAGAGCCTGTGGAGCACCTCCGATTTCGATGACATGGAGTGGCGCAACGTCGTCATCCACGGGTTCTGTGTAAGGCCCAATATTTCCGGTGGGTTCCTGCCGTGCCTGCTGTTCGACATCGACTACATCGTCGGCTGGGTGCACCCCGTCCCGCCCGAGGAGCGGTTCAGCTTCTGGATGGCTCCTTCCACGCTGGTATTCGAGGAGGTGTGGGACGTGGAGGGCAGTCTCGAATTCAAGACTTCCTCTATGAAGTTGGGCATCTATGACATCGGGAAGTCGGAGGTGGAGGGGAAGTCGGACGATCCGTTGTGGCACATCGACGGGGATTCCTTCGATTTGAAGTTCCGCTCTGCCGGATACCGGCAGTATTTTCGCCAGGAGCCCCACTTCTCGCCCCGCATGGTGCTCTCTTACGAAGAGCGTGGAGGGATCTCCTTCGCGGAGGCCGAGTTCGCGCCGGGCGGGAACCTGTAAGGGACTCCTTCTGCTTTGTCCGACTCACGGCCGCTGCTCCTGACTCGCCCTCCCCGGCCCCGCGCGCCGCCCGCGGCTTTGCTGTCCTGGCTTGGGGTGGTTCTGGGGTTCAGTTGCTCCGGGTGTGGCCGGGGTAGGGGCCGTGGGTGGTGCATGAGTGGCAGTCGCAGCTGGTGAGGGAGTTGGCTTGGCAGTGTGGGGTGGGCCAGTACCGGGAGGTGCACGGATCTGGGTCCACCGGGGTTCCGTCGTGGGGGAGGGTGCGTCGGCACCAGCCGCACCGCAGGGCGGTGGGTACACCGGCGCGGCGCAGGCGCTGGGCGGTTGCCTCGGCGTCGGCGAAGGGGATGTCCTCGCGTGCGGTGGCGGGCGCATTGTCGAGGAGTTGCCGGCTGTGCCACAGGCTCAGGCCGGTGACCGCGGCGACGGCCCGCAGGGCCGCCGGCCCGTTTGCTGAGGCGTCGGTCAGCACAACGGTGAACTGGGGGTCTTCCACGGTTCTCCTCCGGGGCGTGGTGCTGGCGAGCCAGGGACAGTCAACCCGTCGCAGGACGGCGGGCCAAGGCGATATCCGCCCGGCCCGTCACCACCCCGGGCACCTCCCGTGCCGGCTACGCCCCGCTGTGCCCCGCCGGGGGCCGCAGGCCACCGCCCGCGCCCGCCCCCCGCGCCCGCCCCTGCCCCGCGCCGTTCTCGGGCCCGCCGCTCCGGGCCGGTGTCGCGGGCCCGGTCCCGCTCACCTGTGCGCTGGCGGGCCGTCAGGCCCCGCCCCCAGCCACCCGCCGGTGCGGCCGTCAGGCCGGCACCCCCTTCGCGGCCGTCAGGCCGCCCGTGTGAGAGCGGGTGGTTGTTGGAGGACCAGGTGGTGGTGCCGGGCTGACGGCCGGATTGGTGGGTGGCCCTGTCCTGGATCGGGGTGGTACTCGTTGCGGTGCTGCGCCCCGGCCCGTGTCCGCTCCCGCCCGCCGAGGGCGTGGTACTGCTCCCGGTGCTGTCCCCCTTGGGCCCGGGGGTGGAGTTCCTGACAGTTCTTGCATCTCGGTCCCCGAGTGCGTGACACCTTTTGCATCGTCGTCGCGTCGCTGGCCGCAGGGGTGCTCGCGCGGCTCACGGAGGGGGTGGTGGTGGGAGCCGGGGGCGGGTTCGGTGCCCGGCCGGGAGCGCCCGCCGGGCCCTGCCGCAGGCCTGCGCCGCACCCGCCCGGTGCTGCGCGCCGCACTGCGGTCGTGGCTGTCGCCCCGTCCTCGGGAGGGGGTGCGGTGGCCGCTGCTGCGCCCTGGGAAGGGGTGTGGTGGCGGCTGTCGTGCCCGGGGGTTGGCGCCGTCGGGTGGTATGGCTACTTCCTCTACCGCGCCGCTGTCGCGCCCTGGGGAGGGCCCGTCGTCGGGCCGCCGGGGCGGGGCGGTGGTGTCCGGGGGGTGGTTCGGCGAGCTCCTGGTGCCCGCCGCCGCTCATGCCGCTGTCCCCGCCGCTCTCTCCGCCGCCGCCGTCGCCGCCGTCGGGGCCGGGGCCGGCCTTCGCCCGCTGCGCACCGCCACCCGCTCACTGCCGGTGCGCAGGCCGCTGCCCGTCGGCACCCGCCGCCCGCCGATATCCGCCGCCTGCTGCTCCCCGGAGTCCCCGCCGCGCCCGGGGCCCCGGAGCCCTCGCCGTGCTCCGGCCCCTCCTCCCGTGGCTCTCCTGGGGCAGCCGCCCCGCCCCCGGCAGCAGGTGCCCGTCCTGCCCTCCCCCTGTTGCCGCTCACGGCGCGCTGCGGAGCCCGCCAGGGCGCCGCCCGCCCCTGCCTCTCCTCCCTGGTGGCCGCAGGCTGCCCTACGGGCCGCCACGGGGGCCGCAGAGCACCCGCGCCCGGTGCGCAGCGACGGGGCCGATATCGGGCCGATGGGCTTCTACCAGCAATTCGCGGGATATCGTGAACGAAAGGCCAGCCGGATTCCTGTCCCGTCAGGGACGGCCCTCCTACCGGCAATTCGCGCGACATCGTGAACGCCCGCTCGGACACCCCGCCAGGGGTGGCCCCTCTACCGGCAATTCACGCCACATCGTGAACGCTCCCGGCCGCAGGCCGGAACGGGCCCCACGGCGGGCCGCAGGCCCGTGCCGCTTTCGACGCCCGCCGCTCACCGAGTTGAGGCCCCGCCAGGGGCCGCCCCGGGCAAGCCAATTCGCCACCGGCGAATTGCCCCCGCCACCCGCCCACCCCGCCCGGCGCAGCCGGGCCCCGGGGGCGTAGCCCCCGGCAGCAACCACGCACGGTGACGGCGCAGCCGGCACCCCCCGGCCCTGGCGGGCCGTCAGGCCCGCTGCAGCGCCGCCAGGCGCTGCTTAAGCCGCAGGCTTCCGCCCCCAGGACGTTGGCGAGGAAGCGGGGCTCGGTGCGGCCGAGCCGGGTCGC
>NZ_JBHUWW010000200.1:0-11269 GCF_042669755.1 Kitasatospora sp. NPDC057223
GCCGCCGCGGCGGCCCGGCCGCACCGCCCGCGGCCCCCTACCTGCGCGGCCATGACAAGAGGTTGGCGGCCCGGCGGCCCGCGGCCGCCCCGAACGAGTGGCCCGGAAGCCTATTCACCCACGTCATCCGACCGAAGTAACCCGATTTCGCCCCCCACCCGCGCGGGCCCGACCGCTTTCTCCGTGCCGAATCCATAACGGGTGGGGCGACAGCCCCGTAACGACTGCACAACGTCCGGACCCAGAGCACGCCAGACCGCTGCACGCACGGCCTCCACCTGCGATTATCGGACCGCCCCACCGAAGCCCACCCACCCGCGACGGTGTCGTCAGGCCCGGTGGAGGAACCGGACACCCTTATCCTGTCCCCAACAGGGCGAGGGTTCCGCCAACCCCAACCGCACCCCCACAACGGGGCCGGGTACCGGGCGCCGCGAGGCGTTCGACACCAGACCCCGGCGACGGTCACGCCCTGTCCGGGTCGGCCCGTCACGCCCCCATAGCTCAGCGGATAGAGCACCCGCCTTCTAAGCGGTAGGTCGCAGGTTCGAATCCTGCTGGGGGCACCCACTGCCTGACCTGCGGGATCTCCGCGGGATGCCGGCCCCGGCCGTCGAGCCGCCCACCGCCCGCGCCCCCGGCACCGGGGCCCGTCCGGGCCTCCCCGCAGCGCCCCGCGCCGCCGCGTCCGCCAAATACCCCCTGAGCCACGGGAATTCGATAGTACAAATACTTTATACTTGGTCCATTCTTTGACTTGACCAATATTTGATCCTGGTACACTGGCGTCATGCTCAAGACAACCGTCCCCGAGGCGCCCAGCCTGCGCGAGCGCAAGAAGCTCCAGACCGCTCAGCGCCTCTGGCGGACGGCGATCGGGCTCTTCGTGGAGCGCGGCTTCGACCAGGTCTCGGTGGCCGAGATCGCCGCCGCCGCGGACGTCTCCAAGATGACCGTCTTCAACTACTTCCCCTCCAAGGAAGACCTGGTCATGCGTCCCCTGGAGGAGCAGGCCGACGGGCCGGCCGGAGCGGTGCGCCGACGGGCCGGGGGCCAGTCCGCGCTCGACGCGATCCGCGCGCACTTCCTGGCCGGGCTGGAGGAGCACGACCCGGCGACCGGACTGAGCGACGACGCGGCCGTCGTCCAGGTGGTCCGGCTGATCTTCGCCACCCCCGCGCTGGGCGTCCGGGCGCTCGCGCTGTCGGCCCGGGCCGACGAACTGCTCGCCGAGGAGCTGGCCAACCAGCAGCCCGGCGGGGAGCGGTTGATCGCGCAGGTCGCCGCGGCCCAACTCCTCGGGGTCCGGCGGGCCCTGGTGCAGGCCAACCAGCAGCGGATGCTGGCCGGTGAATCGGCTGCGGCCGCCCTGCCCGGGGCGAGGGCGAACGCCGTCCGGGCGTTCGCGTTCGCCGAGCGGGGACTGGGCGGCTACGGCGCTCGCCCGGCCACCTGAGAGAGTGGGCTCCGACCCCTGCAGACCACCCATGGGCCCGGGCCCGGCCCCGGATCCCGCCGACCGCCGGAGGCGCACGTGCCCGACGACCTGCTCCTGCGGGGCCGCGAGGACCTGCCGACCGGAATCGACGGCCTGCGGGCCTGCACCGGCCCGGACGGCGTCGCGGTGCTCGTGTTCGACCGCCCGCACCGGCGCAACGCCGTGACGCTGGCGATGTGGCAGGGCCTGCCCGAGGTGCTCCGGCTGCTGGCCGGCCGGAGCGGAGTACGCGCGCTGCTGGTCACCGGCGCGGGCGGCACCTTCAGCGCCGGCGCGGACATCTCGGAGCTCTCCGAGGTGTACGGCGATCCCGGACGGGCCGACGCCTACCACGCGGAGAACGTCCTCGCCGAGGAGGCGCTGGCCGCCTTCCCGCACCCGACCATCGCGGTGGTCCACGGCTCCTGCGTCGGGGGCGGCTGCCAGCTGGCGGTCGCCTGCGACCTCCGGTTCGCCTCGGACGGTGCCCGGTTCGGCATCACCCCGGCCAAGCTGGGCGTGGTCTACCCGGCGGTCCCGACCCTCCGGCTGGCCCGGCTGGTGGGCCCGGGCCGCGCCAAGTACCTGCTGTTCTCGGGCGAGTTGGTGAGTGCTGCCCGGGCCGCCGAGCTGGGCCTGCTGGAGGAGGTCCTGCCCGACGGCGAACTCGACGCCCGCGCGCTGGAGTTCGCACGGCTGCTCGGCAGTCGTTCGCCGCAGACGATCGGCGCCGTGAAGGCCGCGCTGGCCGGCCCGCCGGAGGAGGCGGCCGGGGCGATCGAGCCCTGGGTCCGCCGCTCGCGCCGGGCTCCCGACGTCCGCGAGGGGCTGGCCGCCTTCCTGGAGCGGCGCGAGCCCAGGTTCCAGCCGCCGGCGCCGCCGGGCCGGTGACCGGCGGGGCTGATCACCGGCGGGGTGTTCAGGCGCCAGGGCGTTCAGACGCCGGGGCGTTCGGGCGGCCGGGCGCCCGGGTGGCGTAGATATGATCACCGGACACCCGGCCCACCTGCCCTGGAGCCCAAGATTTCCGTTGAGAGCGCGCCGACCGAGACCGCCTGGGCCCGACGGGTCACCGACTGGGTCGAGCCGAAGAACGTGATCATCGCGGTGCTGCCGCTGGTCGGAGCGGGTCGCTACGGCTGGGCAGGCCTCGGCTGGGCCGCGTTCGCGGCGCTGTTCGCGGCCGTCGTCCCGACCTGGTTCATCCGGCGCGGGATGCGCCGGGGCCAGTGGGAGGACCGGCACGTCGGCCAGCGGCAGCGCCGCCTGGTGGTGATCCCGTTCATCATGCTCTCGGTGCTCACCAGCTTCGCCGTGATGCTGTGGCTCGACGCGCCGGCCGACATGACCGCCATGGTGCTGGCGATGTTCGCCTCGCTGGTACCGATCATGGTGATCACCGTGTGGTGGAAGATCTCCGTCCACACTGCCGTGGCCGGCGGCGCCGTGACCTGCCTGGCGATCGCCCTGGGCCCGTGGTGGCTGCTGCTGTACCCGCTGGTGGTGCTCATCGGCTGGTCCCGGGTGGTGCTCCGGGACCACACGACGGCGCAGACCCTGGCCGGCGCGGCGGTCGGTGCGCTGACCGCGGGCCTGACCTTCTGGGCGGCTCGCTGACGCCGCGGGGCGTCAGCGGATCGGCATCCCGGAGATGGTCCGGGCGATCACCAGGCGCTGGATCTCGCTCGTCCCCTCGAAGATGGTGTAGATGGCGCTGTCCCGGTGCATCCGCTCCACCGGGTACTCCCGGGTGTAGCCGTTGCCGCCGAGGATCTGCATCGCCTGCGCCGTCACCCACTTCGCGGTCTCGCCCGCGTACAGCTTGGACATCGATCCCTCGGCCGAGGTGAACGGCTGCTGGTTGGCCGCCATCCAGGAGGCCCGCCAGACCAGCAGCCGGGAGGCGTCGATCCGGGTCTTCATGTCGGCGAGGGTGAAGGCGACGCCCTGGTTGTCGATGATCGGCCGGCCGAACTGCACCCGGGTCCTCGCGTAGTCGAGCGCGACCTCGTACGCGGCCCTGGCGATGCCGATGGCCTGGGCTCCGACGGCGGGCCGGGAGGCCTCGAAGGTGGCCATCGCGGCGTTCTTGACCGAACCGCCCTTTCCGGCGGACGCCTTGCCCGCGGCGCTCCCGGCCGCCCGCTCACGGGCCCGGGCGAGCCGCTCGTCGAGCTTCTCCTTGCCGCCGAGCAGGCAGCTCCCCGGCACCCGGACGCCGTCCAGCACCACCTCGGCGGTGTGCGAGGCGCGGATGCCGTGCTTCTTGAACTTCTGCCCCTGGGACAGCCCGGGGGTCTGCGGCGGGACGACGAAGGAGGCCTGGCCGCGGGCGCCGAGCGCCGGGTCCACGGTCGCCACCACGACGTGCACGGCGGCGATGCCGCCGTTGGTGGCCCAGGTCTTGGTGCCGTTCAGCACCCACTCGTCCTTGGCCTGGTCGTAGACGGCGCGGGTGCGCAGCGCGGAGACGTCGGACCCGGCGTCCGGCTCGGAGGAGCAGAACGCGGCGACCCTGACGTCGTCCGGGGTGCCGAACATCTGCGGGGCCCAGGTGCCGATCTGCTCCTCGGTGCCGTTCGCGAGGACGGCGACGGCGGCCAGCGTGGTGCCGACGATCGACAGGCCGATGCCGGCGTCGCCCCAGAAGAGCTCCTCCATGGCGATCGGGATGCCGATGCCGGAGGGGTCGAAGTACTGCTGCGCGTAGAAGTCCAGCGAGTAGATGCCGAGCTTGGCGGCCTCCTGGATGACCGGCCAGGGGGTCTCCTCGCGCTCGTCCCACTCGGCCGCCGCGGGGCGCATCACGTCGGCGGCGAAGCCGTGCAGCCAGTCGCGTACGGCGAGCTGGTCGGGGCCCGGGTCAAGCGAGAAGGTGCTCATGGTGCCTCCGGTCGGGTCGAATGGTGTTACCCCCGGTAACATCGCTGGGAGTCTGCTACTGATACGTAGGAAATGTCAACGCCCGGCGCCCTCCCCGCCGGCCCTCCGCCGACAACGCCCGAGCCAGGAGCCGCCCGTGCCGCCCGCCGCCCCCGCCAGCCCCGGCGAGCCCCGCAGGGAACAACTGCTGAACGCCGCCGACCGCGTCGTCCAGCGCGAGGGCCCCGCCGCGAGCATGAACGCCATCGCCGCCGAGGCCGGCATCACCAAGCCCATCCTGTACCGGCACTTCGGCGACCGTACCGGCCTGATCCGGGCCCTGACCGAGCGCCACACCGGCGGACTGCTGACAGCCGTCCGGGCCGCGCTGAACGAACCGCTGGAGCGCCGTGACCGGGTCGAACACGTCCTGGACACCTACCTGGCGGGTATCGAGTCCCGCCCGCAGGTCTACCGGCTGCTCACCCACCCCGAGGCCGGTGACCCGACCGGCGCCGGCAACGCCCTCGCACCGGCCCTGCGGCAGATCGCCGAGGAGATCACCAACGCCGTGCTGCTCCAGGTCGACCTCGGCCCGGAGGCCCAACTGCTCTCCGAGGCCTGGGGGCGGGGCATCACCGGCATGGTGCTGGCGGCCGGCGACTGGTGGCTGGAGAGCAGGCCCTGCTCGCGCGCCCGGATGGTCCAGGCGCTGGCCGACCTCCTCTGGGGCCGGCTCGCCGCCGCCGCCGACCTGCCGAGCGCCACCATGCCGTCCGCCGAACCGGCCGCCGAACCGTCCCAGGCGGCACCGGCGGCACGGGCGGCCGACTGAACACTCCTGCCTGTCGGGCCGTTCCGGCCCGTCACCCCGCGCCGGGGCCCGCCGCCCGGACGGGGGACGGCGGGCCACTGCGGCGCACCGCTACGCCAGGCCCCGCCGGGCCAGCAGCGGGCCGAGCTGCGGGTCGCGGCCGACGACCGCGCGGAAGCACTCCATCGCGTCCACGCTGCCGCCCCGCGACAGCAGCCCGGCCCGGAACGCCTCGCCGCTCTCGCGCACGGTGCGGCCGTTGCCCTTGATCCAGCCGACCGTCTCGGCGTCCAGCATCTCGGACCAGATGTACGCGTAGTACCCCGCGCTGTAGCCGCCCGCGAAGATGTGGTTGAAGTACGTCGTCCGGTAGCGCGGTGGGACGGCGGCCACGGCGAGGCCGGCCGCGGCCAGTGCCTGTGCCTCGAACTCCTCGGCGTCGTCGATCCGGTGGCCTGCGGGGATGGTGTGCCAGGCCCAGTCCAGCAGCGCGGCCGCGAGGTACTCGACGGTGCGGAAGCCCTGCCCGAAGCCCTCGGCGGCGGTCATCCGCTCGACCAGCCCGGCCGGCAGCGGCTCACCCGTCACGTGGTGCTTGGCGTAGTTGGCCAGGACGGCCGGCCAGGCCATCCACATCTCGTTGACCTGCGAGGGGAACTCGACGAAGTCCCGGGGCACGCCGGTGCCCGAGAACAGCGGGTAGCGCACGTCCGAGAACAGCCCGTGCAGCGCGTGCCCGAACTCGTGGAACAGCGTCCGCACCTCGTCCCAGGTCAGCAGCACCGGCTCGCCGGCGGCCGGGCGCGCGATGTTGAGGTTGTTCAGGACCACCGGGCGCCGGTCCAACAGCCTGGACTGCGAGACGAGTTCGTCCATCCAGGCGCCGCCGCGCTTGGAGGCCCGGGCGTGGAAGTCGCCCAGGAACAGCCCGAGCGAGCCGCCGTCCTCCTCGAACACCTCGAAGACCCGGGCGTCCGGGTGGTAGCCCACCAGGTCCGGCCGCTCGGTGAAGGTCAGCCCGTAGGCCAGGCCCGCCGCGAAGAACACGCCGTCGTGCAGCACCCGCTCCAGCTCGAAGTACGGGCGCAGCACCGCCGCGTCCACGTCGTACGAGGTCTGCCGGACCCGCTCCGAGTAGAACGCCCAGTCGTGCGCGGCGATCTCGGTGATGCCGTCGGCCGCCGCCGACCGGGCGAGTTCGACGGCCTCCCGCTCGGCGTTGGCCACGGCGGCGGGCACCAGCCGGGCCAGCAGGGCGTCGACCGCCGCGACGCTGCCCGCCGTCTCGTCCGCCACGACGTACGCCGCGTGGTTGGGGTGGCCGAGCAGCTGAGCCCGCTCGGCGCGCAGGCCCGCCATCCGGATCGCCAGCGGGCCGTTGGCCTGCGCGGCGCGGCCGAGCGAGGCCGCGAGCAGCCGCTCGCGCACGGAGCGGTCGGTGAGCTGGGCCAGTTCGGACTGGTTGGAGAAGTTCTTCAGGCTCAGCACGTACTTGCCGTCGTGGCCGCGCGCCCGGCCGTTCTCGGCCGCCGCGGCCACCGCGTCCGCCGACAGACCGTCGAGCTGCTCGGCGCTGTCCAGGACGAGCGCCCGGGCCCGGGTGTCGGCCGCGACGTTCTGCTGGAACGCCGTCGCCGAGGAGGCGAGTTCGGTGTTCAGCTCGCGCAGCCGGGCCTGCTGCGGGGCGGCCAGGCGGGCCCCGGCCCGGACGAACCGGGTGTGGTGGCGCTCCAGCAGCCGCAGCGACTCGGCGTCCAGGCCGAGCGTCTCGCGCCGCGCGTGCAGGGCGTCGATCCGGGCGAAGAGCGCGGCGTCCAGGTGGACGGCGTCGCGGTGGGCGGCGAGCCGGGGGCTGATCTGCGCGTCGACGGCGTCCACCACGTCGTTGGTGTCCGCGACGCTCTGGTTGTCGAACACGGCGCAGACCCGGCGCAGCAGCGCACCGGAACGCTCCAGGGCGACCAGGGTGTTCTCGAAGGTCGGCGGCTGCGGATCGGCGGCGATCGCCGCGATCTCGGCGAGCTGGTCGGCCATGCCCCGCTCGAAGGCGGGCAGGTAGTGCTCTTCCCGGATCACGGTGAAGGGCGGCAGTTCGTAGACCAGGGTGCTGGGCTCGAAGAAGGGGTTCTCGGTCATTTCGCCGACCCTACGCGGTACCCGATCAGCGGCCCACAGCCAGTCACCGGACTTGTTCCCGGGGCACCGGCCGGGCCGCCGGACACCCCGCGCGGCCGCCGCTTCCCCCGCTTTGTCAGACCTCACCGCTACCGTCGAACGCACCACCCGAACACCCTGACGCCGAAGCACCGCCCACCAGTACCGAGAGAAGACCCCGTGCCGCCCCGGATCGCCCTGGCCCCCGACCCGCACGGCCCCGGCGGCCGTCTGCAACCGCTGGACGACTCCGGCACGCCCCTCGGCCCTCCCGTCCACGCCCCCGACCTCGCCGCCGCCGTGGCCGGGCAGGAGGCGGCCTCGCACCCGCGCTGGGTCTGGGCCGCCACCGACGGCGCGTACGCGCCACTGCTGCCCAAGCTCCCCGGCCGCCTGGCCCGCTGTCACGACCTGCGTCTGACCGAGGCCCTGCTGCTCACCCACGAGGGCCGCTACGGCCAGCCCCGCTCGCTCGGCGCGGCCTGGGCCAGGATCCACCGCCTGGCCGTCCCGCCGGACCTGCCCGACACGGGCGGCGCCGGCGACCAGGACACTTTGTTCGCCCCCGACCGCCTCCAGCTGCCGCCGGCCACCGACCCGTTGCAGGCCGTCGTCGCCGTCCACGCGGATCAGCAGCGCCGGCTCCAGGAGATCACCGAGCCCGCGGCGGCGGCCGGCCCCGCGCCCGCCGCCGGGGCCGGCTCCCCCGCGCGGGCCCGCTTCCGGCTGCTGGTGGCGGCGGAGTCGGCGGGCGCGCTGGTCGCCGCCGAGATGGCGTTCGACGGCCTGCCCTGGCGGGCGGACATCCACGACGCGATGCTCACCGAACTCCTCGGCCCGCGCCCGCACATCCCCGGCACCCAGCCGAGGCGGCTGGCCGAGCTGGCGGCGGAGCTCCAGCAGGCCCTGGGCGGGCGCCCGTTCAACCCCGACTCGCACACCCAGGTCCTGCGCGCCTTCGCCGACCAGGGCGTCCAGCTCGGCTCCACCCGCTCCTGGGAGCTGCGCGGGGTCGACCACCCGGCGGCCGCGCTGCTGATCCGCTACAAGGAGCTGTCGCGGATCCACGCCGCCCACGGCTGGGCCTGGCAGGACGCCTGGGCGCGCGGCGGCCGGTTCCGTCCCGAGTACGTGGTCGGCGGTGTGGTGTCGGGCCGCTGGGCGAGCCGGGGCGGCGGCGCGCTGCAGATCCCCCGCATCCTGCGCGGCGCGGTGGTCGCCGACCCGGGCTGGCTGCTGGTCGTCGCGGACGCGGCGCAGCTGGAGCCGCGCGTGCTGGCCGCGCTGTCCGAGGACGCCGGGCTGGCCCGCAGCGCCGCCGAGGGCGACCTGTACGAGGCGCTCGCCGCCAGTGCCTTCCAGGGCGACCGGGCGAAGGCCAAGCTCGGCCTGCTCGGCGCGATGTACGGCCAGACCAGCGGTGACATCGGTCCGCTGCTCGCCACCCTGCGGCGCCGCTATCCGGCCGCGATGGGGTACGTGGAGGCGGCGGCCCGGACGGGCGAGGACGGGGGCGTGGTGCGCTCCCGGCTCGGGCGGGTCTGCCCGCCGCCCTCCGCGGACTGGCTGGACTTCACCGAGGATCCGGGCAACGCGGCCGAGGGCGGGGCCCGTTCGGCGCGCGCCCGGGGCCGGTTCACCCGCAACTTCGTCATCCAGGCGAGCGCGGCCGACTGGGCGCTGGCCCTGCTCGCGGCGCTCCGCCGCCGCCTGGGCGCACTGGACACGGCGGCCGCGGACCGCCCGCACCTGGTGTTCTTCCAGCACGACGAGGTGGTGGTGCACACTCCGGCCAACCTGGCCGACGAGGTCGCCGCCGCGGTCGCCGAGGCGGCGGAGGAGGCCCGGACGCTGGTGTTCGGCGCCACCCCGGTGCGGTTCCCGCTGAGCACAGCCGTGGTGGAGTGCTACGCGGACGCGAAGTGACCGGCGCCGGTCAGAACTTCCGGTAGCCCCGGGCCTCCTCCGCGGCGGCCACCACCTCCGCCAGCGCCGCGCCGGTGGAGGCGGTCACCACGGCGGCCACCGCGCCCTCCACGAACGGCGCGTCCACCAGGACGGCGCCCGGGCGCGGGTGGTCGGCGAGCGCCGTGACGGCGGTCAGCACCGAACTGCCGAGGTCTGGCAGCACGACCACGCCCGAACCGGTGTCGGCCGCCGCCACGGCGCGCACGATCAGGTCGTAGCTGGTGCCCAGCCGGCCGTCCTCGGTGCCGGCGGCGAGCACCACGGGGACGGCGTCCGAGCCCAGTTCGCGCAGGAGTTCGCGCAGACCGGCGGCCATGGCCGCGCTGTGCGAGACGAGGACGACACCCACCGGACCGGTCATGCCCCGACCCTAGCCCGGCTCACCACCCCGCGCCCGCCCGTCAGTTCGATCGCGCGTGTCGCGTTCCGCGCCGACCGGCCCGCTCTGGCGTAGCGTCGGCCGGGGCGGCGTCCGTCACGACCGCTGCCCGAGTCCGGGCCCGAACTGTCACCCGAGGGAGCGCGCGCTGTGAAGAAGCTGATCAACACCCCGGAGACCGTCCTGGAGGACGCGCTGGCCGGGGTCGCCGCCGCCCACCCGGAGTTGGCCGTGGACGTGGCGAACCGGGTGATCACCCGGGCCGTGCGCCCCGCCGCGCCGAAGGTCGCGCTGGTCTCCGGCGGCGGTTCCGGCCACGAGCCGCTGCACGGCGGCTTCGTCGGCCCGGGGATGCTCGACGCGGCCTGCCCCGGCGAGGTCTTCACCTCCCCGGTGCCCGACCAGCTGCTCGCCGCCGCGCAGGCCGTCGACACCGGCGCGGGCGTGGTGTTCGTGGTGAAGAACTACACCGGTGACGTGATGAACTTCGGGCTGGCGGCCGAACTCGCCGCCGAGGAGGGCATCGAGGTCCGGACCGTCCTGGTGAACGACGACGTCGCGGTCGAGGACTCGACCTGGACGGCGGGGCGCCGGGGCACCGGCGCCACCGTGCTGGTGGAGAAGATCGCCGGGGCGCTGGCGGAGCGCGGCGGCGGCCTGGACGAGGTCGCCGCGCTGGGGACGCGCGTCAACGCTGCCTCCCGGTCCTTCGCGGTGGCCCTGACGGCGGCGACCGTCCCGGCGGCGGGCAGGCCGGGATTCGAGCTGCCCGAGGACGAGATCGAGGTCGGCGTCGGCATCCACGGTGAGCCGGGCCGCCGCCGGGAGAAGATCCGCCCGGCCCGGGAGCTGGCCGCCGAGGTGGTCGGCACCGTCCTCGCCGACCACGACCTGACGGCCGGCGACGAGGTGATCGCGTTGCTGAACGGCCTCGGCGGCACCCCGCTGCTGGAGCTGTACATCGTCTACGGCGAGGTGGCCGCGCTGCTGGCGGCACGCGGCATCACCGTCGCCCGCAGCCTGGTCGGCAACTACGTCACCAGTCTGGACATGGCCGGCTTCTCACTCACCCTCGCCAAGGCGGACACCGGACTCCTGGAACTCTGGGACGCCCCGGTGGCGACCCCGGCCCTGCACCGCTCCTGAAACCGCCCGGCCCCGAAGGAGACCCCCGGATGACCATGGACGCCGCACGCGCCGAAGCCTGGATCCGCGCCCTCGCCGCCGCCGTCGCCGAGCACCGGCAGCAGCTCACCGACCTCGACTCGGCGATCGGCGACGGCGACCACGGCAGCAACCTGGAACGCGGCTTCACCGCCGTGCTCACGGCCCTCGACGCCCTGCAGCCGGACGGCGCCGGAGCGGTCCTGGCCAAGACCGGCAGCACGCTGATCTCCAAGGTGGGCGGCGCCTCCGGGCCTCTGTACGGGAGCGCGTTCCGCGCCATGGGCGCCGCCCTGACGGGCCCGGCCGCCGATCCGGCACAGCTCGCGCAGGCGCTGGCGGCCGGGCTCGCTGCGGTGCGGAAGCTGGGTGGCGCACAGCCGGGCGACAAGACGATCGTGGACGCCTACGCCCCGGCGCTGGCAGCCTTCGAACAGGCGGCCACCGACGG
>NZ_JBHUWW010000201.1:0-11144 GCF_042669755.1 Kitasatospora sp. NPDC057223
CCCCGGCGGTACTGACCGCCGGGGCGCCCCGAACCGGCACCGGTACACCGGGACCGGAATGCCGGTCAGGCGCGGCGCAGCCGGGCGAGGGTCCGTCCACGGAGAACACGGAGAACGGCGATGTCGTCCACGGCGCAGTGGCTCCTCCGGGCCGGGCGGAGCGGGTCAGGCCGAGGTGAGCTCGACGCCGCCGCACCACACGGCCCGTACCGCGCGGGTGGCGCGGATGTCCGTGAGCGGGTCGCCGTCGACGAGCACCAGGTCGGCGCGCAGGCCCGGTGTGATCGCGCCGCGGTCGGCCAGCCGGAAGTGCCGGGCGGGCAGCACGGTGGCGGCGCGCAGGGCCTCGGCGGCGGACAGTCCGGCCTCGACCAGCAGCTCCAGTTCGCGGTGCAGGCTGCTGCCGTGCTCGACGGCGGCGGGGACACCGGGCTGGGTGTTGGCGTCGGTGCCGGCCAGCACCGGCACGCCGGCCCGGTGCAGCGCCCCCACGCTCTCGACGGCCGCTCCGAAGGCCTCGGCCCGTCCACGGGCGGCGGCGGTTCCCTCCATCATCGCCAGCGTCGGAATGGCCACCCGCCCGTCGGCCGCCGTCCGGGCCACGTCCGCGGCCGGCAGCGGCCGGCCGAGCGGCACGTGGGTGATCATGTCGACGCCGGCGTCCAGGGCGAGGGCGTAGGCGCCGGGCGAGGCGGCGTGCGCGACGACCGTCAGGCCGTGGGAGCGTGCGGCCCGCACCAGCGCCGTCACCACCGCGAGCTCCGGGCCGCCCTCGCCCGGCGCCTCCAGCACCACCTTGAGGTAGTCGCTCCCCTCCTCGATCCGGCGGGCGACGAAGCCCGGGGCGTCGGCCGGGTCGAGGAGGGTGGCGGTGTCGGCGAGGCCGGGAATGCGGGAGTGCGGGCCGCCCGGGCCGATGGCCGGGGTGCCGGCGCTGCGGATGTCGGTCAGTCCCGGCAGCCCGCGCAGGGCGGCGAGCCGCTGCGGCGGCCAGGTGGCCATGTCCAGGGCGGTGGTGACGCCGTGGGCGAGGAGTTTCTCCAGGGTGTCGCGGCCGCCGAGGTGGATGTGCGCGTCGATCAGTCCGGGCAGCAGGACAGCGCCACGGCCGTCCACGGTGCGGGCGCCCGCCGGGTCGGTGCCGATCACCGGGCCGTCGATGACGACGGTGCGCGGTTCGGTCAGCCGCCTGCCGTCGAAGACCCGGACGTCGGTCAGTGCGGTGCGGGTGGGATGCGCCATGGCGTTCCTTCTGGGACGTCGTGCCGGTGCTGCTGCCGGGGGCCGGTCAGCGCCGGGATGGGAGTTCGACGATCTCGCAGCCGCCGGCCGTCAGGTTGCCGGCGACGCGGTGAGCGGTGGACGGGTCGGGGCTGCACACCCACGGCCGGGGTGGGTCACGCGGGTGCCGGTCACGACGGGTCCTGCGTCCGGGTCAGCCGGTGTGCCCGGTCAGGCGGCGCCACAGCTCCTTGGGGCGTTCGACGTCCGAGCCGCGCCAGGCGACGTGCTGGTCGGGGCGGACGATCACCAGCGGGGCCTCGAACAGTTCCGCGGCTCTCGTGAAGGCCAGCACGGTCAGCGGGATGCCGAGCCGGCGGGCGCCGTCGGCGAGCCGGGCTGCCGCAGGTGTCGTCAGGTCGCCGATGAGGCTGAAGCCGGGCCCGAGCCGGTCGTACAGGGACTCGGTGGGGCTGAGCCAGGTGTGCGGGAGGCGTTCGCCAGGTGCGGCGCCGGGGGTGTAGTGCGCCTCGTCGAGGTCGCGGACCGGGCCCGCGTCGACGATCGGCGAGCCGGCGTAGGAGGTGCCCAGGACCAGGCCGAGGCTGTGGAACTCGCTGTCCTTGCTGCGCCGGACGGCCTCGGCGATCAGTGGGCGGACCTCAGCGAACTCCTCGTCGGTGCCGAGCAGGCGGGGGTCGCCGAGTTCGGGGGTCAGGGTGCTCATGTTGCGGGTGGCGGCCTCGATGGTGCCCGCGGCCACGGCGCGCCGCTCGTGCTCGTAACTGTCGAGCAGCGTGTCGGGTGCCCAGCCCTGCAGCACGGCGGCGAGTTTCCAGCCGAGGTTGACGGCGTCGCCGACGCCGGTGTTGAACCCGTGACCGCCCCACGGCGGATTGAGGTGCGCGGCGTCGCCGGCGAGCAGCACCCGGCCGGCGCGGTACGCGCCGGCGAGGCGCATCCGGGAGTACCAGGGGTCGGCGGCGACGATCTCGATGCCGATCTCACCGGCGTCGTCGCCGATGAGGTTGCGGACCAGGCCGATCGGGTCGGCGGCGCCGGCCGCGGCGTCCACGCCGATGCCGATGCACCACCAGGTGCCGTCGAGGTCGAGGCGGCCGAGGAGACCGGGCTGCTTCGGGTTGAGCACCCAGTACTGCACGGCGTCGCCGTGCGGCACGCGGGCGGCGAGGGCGGGGGCGCGGAAGACGATGTTGTAGTTCGGCCTGCTGTCGTCGTCGCCGTCGAGTCCGATGCCGAGGGTTTCGCGGACGATGCTGCGGGCGCCGTCGCAGCCGACGGCGTACAGCGCGCGCAGGGTGCTCACCGTGCCGTCCTGCGCGCGGACGTCGACGCTGACGCCGTCGGCGTCCTGCACGAGGGCGGTGACGGTGGCGCCCGTGACGAGGGTGGTCGCGGGCAGGGCGGTGACACGCTCGCGCAGGACGGACTCGACGAGGGGCTGCGGCACCTGCTGGCCGCCTTCGGCGACGAGTTCGTCGTGGAGCAGGTCGAGCGCGAAGGCGCGGTCGAAACGGGTGACTTCGCGCTGCAGCAGGGTGGTGCAGAAGACGACCTGGTCGGACCAGGCCTGCGGGAGCGGTGCGCGTTCGCGCAGCACGTCGGCCAGGCCCCAGCGGCGCAGGTGCTCCATGGTGCGGGCGGAGGTGGTCTTGGCGCGGGGGCGGGTCCAGGACACCTCGGGGCGGCTCTCGACGACCGTCGAGGCCACGCCGTGCGAGGCGAGCTGCAGTGCCGTGGCCAGGCCCACGGGGCCGCCGCCGATGATGAGCACGGGGATGTGGTCGTTCACTGGCGGGGTTCCGTTCGCTCATGGTGGGTGGGGGTGCCCGGCTCGCGGGCGGTCCCGTCGGCGCGGTCCGGCGCCGCTGCGGCGCTCCGGGACGGTGTGGGGGCACGCCTTCGGGTGGCGCGTTCAGGGGCCTCCCCGCGCGGCGGACGGTCTTCCCGCGTCCGCCTGTGCCACTGCGGGTCACGGCCCCGCCCCCATGCTGCCCGCGGGGCGCGGGCCGGTGGGCACGGATTCCATTGAGTGGAACGCTTCAGTGCGGCGGCGGTGATCCGCGGCGGGAGTCGAGCGCTCGGGAGAGGGCGCGTGCGGTCGCCCGGACGGCGGGTGTGAGGGCGCGGACGTCCTCGTCCTGCGGGACGATCACGGACAGCGCCGCGACGACGGTGCCGTCGGCGTCCCGCACCGGGGCGGCCACCGAGACGACCGGACTGGGGGTGGCCCGGGTGACGACGGCGTAGCCGTCGCGGCGGACGGCGGCGAGGTCCCGGCGCAGCTCCTCCGGGGTGGCCTGCGGCCGGTCGGCGGTGGGCAGGGCCGCGTCGGTGAGGTAGGCGTGCTGGTCGCCGAAGTCGGCGTGGGCGAGCAGGACCATGCCGACGCCGGTGGAGTGCAGCGGCAGCCGGCCCCCGATCTCGTACAGGACGGGGCCGGCGGTGTGTGCCGAGAGGCGTTCCACCAGCACGGCCTCGTGGCCCTCGCGGACGGCGAGCAGCACGTGCTGGCGGGTGATCTGGTTGAGGTCCTCCATGAACGGCATCGCCGCCCGGCGCAGCCCGTGCACCTGGGGAGTGAGCCGGGCGATCTCCCACAGGCGCAGGCCGATGACGAAGTCACCGTCCTCGGCCCGTTCGAGCACGCCGAGTTTGACGAGCGTGCGGGCGAGGCGCAGGGTGCTGCTCTTGGGGATGCCCGTGAGACGGCTGAGTTCGCCGAGGCCGATGGAGCGGCGGTGCGCGGAGAACGCGCCGAGCAGGGCGAAGGCGCGTTCGACGACGGGATCGCCGTGGGCGGGCCGTCGGCCGCGCTCGGTCGCGCGGTCGGCGGGCGCCGGCCGGGAGGGGTTCGCGGTCATCGTCTCTCTCCGCACGTCGGCCCGGACGGGTGGCGCGCCGCGCCCGGGGTCCGCCGGGATGCTGTGCCGGGCCGGTGGACTTTCGAACATTGTCCCCTTGTACGGCCGAACCGTAGGGTGGGCGCATGTCGCAGCCTACGAGCGGGGTCACGCGCAGCCAGGACGTCCACCGGCGGCTGCGGGAGGACATCCTGGGCGGCCGGCTGGTGCCCGGGCAGCGACTGAAGTTCCCCGACCTGTGCCGCGACTACGGCACGAGTGTCGGTGCGGCGCGTGAGGCGCTCGTCCGGCTGACCGGCGAGGGGCTGGTGCGCACCCGGGCGCACCAGGGGTACACGGTGACCCCGCTCTCCCACGACGACCTGCGCGAACTGGCGACGGCCCGGGTGGAGATCGAGTCGGTGGTGCTGCGGCTGTCGATGGAGCAGGGCGACACGCAGTGGGAGGCGCGGGCGGTCGCGGCGCACCATGTGCTGCGGCGCACGCCGTTCCTCGGCCCGGGCAACCCGGACCACCCGGGGACGGCCTGGGCACAGGCGCACGCGGAGTTCCACCTGGCGCTGCTGGCGGGCTGTACGAACCGACGGCTGCTGGACACGGCCCGCGGGCTGCGCGAGGAGGCCGAGCTGTACCTGCACTGGTCCGCTCCCTTCGGGGTGGAGAACGACCGCGACCTCGCGGGCGAGCACCGCGCCCTGCTGGAGGCGGTGGTCGACCGCGAGGTCGGGCGGGCGGTCGGGCTGGTCCGCGACCACATCGCCCACACGGCCCGGTTGCTGATCACCTGCGCGCCGGACGATCAGTGGCCGGCTTCCGGCCCCGCGGAGAGCGGGGAGCCGGCCGGGTGACCGCGGGCCGGGCTCACGCCTCGGCGGGCACGCCTGCGGCGGGTTCGGGGCTGGGCCGGGCGGCGGCGCGACGGGTGGGGATGAAGGCGACGGCGAGCGCACCGAGCAGGGCCGGGGCGACGAAGGCGTAGAAGCCGGCGCTGGGTGATGCGGACACGGTGGTCACGTAGGTGAGGTAGCTCGGGCCGAGGATGGAGCCGATCCGGCCGATGCCGATGACGAAGCCGAGTGCGGTGCCGCGCAGCTCCGGGCCGAAGTAGCGGCCGACCCAGGCGTTGATCAGGTTCTGGGTGCCGAGGGTACCGATGCCGGCCAGGGCGGACATCGCCAGGATGAGGCCGTGGCCGTGGTGGCGGGTGAGGACGAGCATGGCGACGGCCGCGGAGGCGAAGAGGCCGAGCGCCGCGCTCTTCAGGTGGCCGCGGTCGGCGAACACGGCGACGACGAGGGTGCCGACGATCGCGCCGCCGTTGAAGGCGATGGTGAACTCCAGCGCGGAGCTGAGGTCGTATCCGGCCTTGATCATGAGGGTGGGCAGCCAGGTGCTGGCCCCGTAGACGAGCACCAGGCCGAGGAGGGCGGCGAGGCAGAAGAGGACGACGGCCAGCCGGCGGCCGGGGGCGAACAGTGCGGCCCAGCCGCCGTCGGCGACGGCCGCGCCGGACGCGGACGCGGGGGTGGCGGTGTCCGGTGCCGCGGCGTACGCGGGGCGGTGGGCCGGGATGGCCTTCCAGCACAGCGGGACGAGCAGCAGCGGCACGATGCCGACGAGGAAGAGCGTCTGGAAGTGGACGCCGGGCAGGATGGCGCGGCCGATGCAGGCGACCACCACGCCGCCCAGGGCGATGCCGGACAGTGCGACGCCGACGAACAGGGTGCGGCGGCGCGGCGGCGCCCAGTCCACGACCAGCGCGGTGACCAGCGGGGAGAGGGCGCCGATGCCGATGCCGGTGAGGAACCGGCTGAGGCCGAACACGCCCAGGTCGGGGGCGAGGCCGCTCACCAGCATGCAGAGCGAGATCCAGGCGAGGCAGAGCGTGATCGGCAGGCGGCGCCCGCGGGCGTCGCCCAGGCGGGCGGTGGCGATGGCGCCGATCGGCATGCCGAGGGCGGTGAGGCTGCCGAGGGTGCCGATGGTGGAGGGCGCGATGTGCCAGTGCGGGTCGGAGATCAGCGAGGGGCCGACCGTGCCGAGGACGAAGAGGTCGTAGCCGTCGATGAAGAGGACGAGCACGCCGATCAGCAGCACGAGCAGGGATGTGCGGCGGTTCGGAGCGCTCACGGCGGCTTCGGCCGACGTTTCCGGGATGAGGGATGTCATGAGTGTGGGCCCTTGTTCTTCCGGCCACGACTGTGTGGCGGGCGGGCCGAGGACATCCGCGGCTGGGAGACCAGGTCGGCCGTGCGGGCGGTGGACGTGCTCCGGTTCACGGCTTCCTGGGAGCAGCGGGCTCGGCAGGTGCCACATGTGTACGGCACTGGCTTTCGCCGGTCAATGCATGTTTCGAAAGTGATGCGCAGATTCGAATCTGACCGGGCGTCCGGAGCCGGGCGCGAAGGCGCCGGGCACGCGGGGCCCGTCGCGCCTCGCGGCCCCGGCCGGGGCCGCGGCGAGCCGGCGCCGGACGGGCCCGGTGGCCTGCGGAAACGTCAGAGCAGGGTGTTGCCGGCGTGGTCGCCCGGGGCCGTGCTGGTGCTGTGCTCGGCGATCAGGCGCAGCGCGGCTTCGCGGTCGCGACGGTCGAGCGCGTCGACGAGGTCGCTGTGGAGGCGGTGGCGCTCGGCGATGTACTCGGCGAGCGGGAGCTCGCCGAGCGGCAGCACGGAGAGCGTGTGCGACTCGATGAGGTCGAGCAGGTTGCCGTAGAGGGAGCGCAGCAGGGCGTTCGGGCTGATCTGGGCGATGCGGCCGTGCAGGCGCCAGTTGGCGTGGACGAAGGCGACCGGGTCGCCCGCGTCGGCGGCTTCGGCCATCGCGGTGATGTGCCCGCGCAGGTCGGCGATGTCGGCCGGGGAGGCGTGCCAGAGGGCGTCCTCGACGAGGAGCGGGTCGAGGGCGTCGCGGATGCGCACCGCGTCGGCGACGTCGCTCTCCTGGGCGTCGAGGGCGAGGACGGAGTTGCCGAGCCGGACCATCGGGGAGGGCGTGGCGCTGAAGAGTCCGCCGCCGGGGCCGGGGCGCACGGTGACCAGGCCGCGGGCCTGGAGCAGGCGCAGGGTCTCGTTGAAGGTGCCGACGGAGACGCCGCACAGGGTGCGGAGTTCCTCCTTGGTGCCGAGCCGGGTGCCGGGCGGGGCGGTGGAGACGAGGCCGGCGATCCGGTCGGCGGCGTGCTCGGCGCGGTTGGCGGCTGTGGAGCGGGTGGCGGGGGCCGCGGGGGCCCTGTGCAGCACGCCCGGCGTGCGGTCCTGGGTGGCTGCCACGAGCACTCCTCTCAAGGTTCGAACCAATTCATCATGCAGGTTACCGGCTGATACCTCTTGACGGCCCGGATCCGTGGGCGCAATATCAACGTAATCATCATGGTGAATAGCTCGGAGCCGGTGCACCCGGCTCGCGTCCGCCGCCCGCCCCGCGCGGTCGAGCCACCCCGCCCCAGCACTTCCGGGAGCCTCCCTTGCGTATCGCCAACCTCAGCGGCCGCCTCGCTCTGATCTCCGACAGCCGCGCGATCGACGTCGAGCAGGCCAGCGCCGGCCTCTTCAGCGCCGACCCGCAGGCCGTCTACGACCGGTGGGAGGAGTTCCGCAGCTGGGCCGCACAGGCCGGCCTGCCCGCGGGCACCGCCTTCGACGCCGCCGACCTCGGATCCCCCGTCCCCGCCCCCCGGCAGCTGCTCGCCATCGGCCTCAACTACCGTGACCACGCCTCCGAGTCGGGCTTCGCCGCCCCCGAGGGCCTGCCGCCGGTCTTCACCAAGTTCGTCACCAGCATCACCGGCCCCGTCACCGACGTCGCCCTGCCCGAAGGCGGCCACACCGACTGGGAGGTGGAGCTCGTCGCCGTCATCGGCACCCGCGCCGAGAACGTCTCCGAGGCAGCCGCCTGGGGCCACGTCGCCGGCCTCGCCGTCGGCCAGGACCTCTCCGAGCGAATCACCCAGCTCGCGGGCCCCATCCCGCAGTTCAGCCTCGGCAAGTCCTACCCCGGGTTCGCCCCCATCGGCCCGTGGCTCGTCACGCCCGACGAGTTCGAGAACCCGGACGATCTCGAACTGCGCGCCACCATCGACGGCGAGGAGGTCCAGAAGGGCCGCACCCGCGACCTCATCTTCTCCGTCCCCGCCCTGATCGCAGGCCTGTCGGCCGTCACCCCGCTGCTCCCCGGAGACGTGATCTTCACCGGGACCCCGGCCGGCGTCGGCCTCGGCCGCGACCCGCAGCGCTGGCTGAAGGCCGGCGAGGAGCTGGTCAGCACCATCGAGGGCATCGGCGAGCTGCGTCAGCGCTTCACCGCCTGACACCGCCGGACCGCCCGGCGGGCGCCGCCGCCCGCCCGCCCGCCGGGCCCCGCCAATCCTCCTGCCGTCCGGTATCGCCCGAGGAGCACCCCCATGGCACTGCACCGCCTGACCTCCATCACGATGGGGGTCCCCAACGTCGCCGAAACCGCCTCCTACTACACCGACTTCGGGCTGGTCCCCGATGAGGACGGCTGGTTCGCCAGCCGGGACGGCGGCCGCCAGCTCCACATCGTCCGCACCCCCACCCGCCGCCTGGTCGAAGTCCGCGTCGGAGTGGACCACCCGGACGACCTCGCCGCCGCAGCGGCACGCCTGCAGCGTCTGGACGTCCCCGTCGACCGCACCCCCGGGACACTGACCGCCTACGACCGGCCCACCGGTGTGCGCGCCGTCCTGGAGATCGCCCCCCGCCTCGTCCAGGACCCGGCCGCCGCCACCGCCTACAACGGCCCCGGACGCACCGAGCGCACCGGCTCCCGGGCCCCCGGCATCCTGCGCAGCGACCGCGTCCACCCTCGCAGGCTCGGCCACGCCGTCGTCGGCACCACCGACTTCGAGACGACCACGGCCTTCTTCCACGACGGCCTCGGCTTCAAGGCGTCCGACCACATCAAGGGCCACGGCGCGTTCCTGCGCTGTTCCACCGACCACCACAACATCCTGGTGCTGGCCTCGCCCGTCACCTACCTGCACCACACCTCCTGGCAGGTCGACGACATCGACGAGGTCGGCCGCGGTGCCTCCGCCATGCTGGAGGAGCACCCCGAGCGCCACGTCTGGGGCCTGGGCCGCCACCACGCCGGCTCCAACTTCTTCTGGTACCTCAAGGACCCGGCCGGCAACTTCTCCGAGTACTACTCCGACATGGACTGCATCGTCGACGACCAGCTGTGGACCCCCGAGGTGCTGGAAGGCGCCAAGGGCCTGTTCAGCTGGGGCCCGCCACCGCCCCCGTCCTTCCTGGCCCCCGAGGACCTGGCCGCCCTGATGACCGGCAGCCACAGCAAGGACGGCCGGGCATGACCGGGTCCCCCCGCATCCACGACGTCGCCGTCGTCGGCTTCGGCCCCGTCGGCCAGCTCCTGTCCCTGCTCCTGGCCCGGGCCGGCCACGACGTCGTCGTGCTGGAGCGCCGGCCCGAGCCGTACGACCTGCCGCGCGCCGTCCACTTCGACCACGAGATCGGCCGGATCTTCCAGGCCGCCGGCATCGGCGAGAGCATCCGGGCGGTCACCGACCCCGTCCCCGACCAGTACGAGTGGCGCAACCGGGACGGCGCGTCCCTGGTCCGCATCGACTGGTCGGGCACCGGACCCTCCGGCTGGCCCACCGCCAGCTTCTTCTCCCAGCCCGAACTGGAGTCCGTGCTCTCCTCGGCCGCCCTGCTCGAACCCGGCGTCACCCTGCACCGCGGCCACCACACCGTCGACCTCGCCGAGGCCGACGACCACGTCGAGCTCACCACCCGCACCCAGGACGGCACCGAACACGCCTTCCGGGCCCGGTACGTCATCGGCGCCGACGGCGCCAACAGCTTCGTCCGCTCCCGGATGCACAGCACCGTCACCGACCTCGGCTTCTTCTACGACTGGCTGATCGTCGACACGATCCCGGCCGAGCAGGAGACCTGGTCGCCGATGAACTGGCAGCTCTGCGACCCCGCCCGTCCGACGACCCTCGTCTCCGGCGGCCCCGGCCGCCGCCGATGGGAGTTCATGCGCCTGCCCGGCGAGAGCGCCGAGGAGCTCAACACCCCCGAACGGGCCTGGGAACTGCTCGCCCCCTGGGGCCGCACCCCCGGCAACACCCGGATCGAACGGCACACCGTCTACACCTTCCAGGCGCGCTGGGTCGAACAGTGGCGCGAGGGCCGCCTGCTGCTCGCCGGCGACGCCGCCCACCAGATGCCGCCCTTCGCCGGCCAGGGCATGTGCTCCGGCCTGCGCGACGCCATGAACCTCGTCTGGAAGCTCAGCCTCGTCCTGCGCGGCGTCTCGGCCCCCGAACTGCTCGACAGCTACACCACCGAGCGCAGCGACCACGTCCAGCACGCCATCAGCATGTCGATGGCCCTCGGACAGGTCATCTGCGTCCTCGACCCCCGGCAGGCCGCCGACCGCGACGCCCGGATGATCGCCACCGGCGCGGACCCGGCACTCGCCCTGCCCGCGATGCCCCCGCCCGTCCTCGGCGACGGGGTGCTCCAGCGGGAGCCCGACGGCAGCCGCAGCCCGGGGGTCGGCCACCTCACCCCCCAGCACCGCCTCACCCACCGGGGCCGCACCGCCCTGCTCGACGACCTCACCGGCGGCGGCTTCACCGTCCTCGTCGACGGCGCCCGTCACCGCACCCCCCTCGACGCCACCGACCGACAGCTGCTGGACACCCTCGGCGCCACCCTCGTACCGCTCTACCGCGCCGACGACCCCGACGCCCCGGACGACGCGTACCTGGACACCGACGGCGCCTACCTGCCGCACCTGCGCGAACACCACCACACCGCCGCGGTCGTCCGCCCCGACTTCTACCTGTTCGGCGCCGCCGGCGACGCGGCCGGGCTGCGCCACCTGCTCGGCGGGCTCCGCGCGGGGCTGCACCACCGGTCCCCCCTCGCAGCCGCGGCCGCCCCCCGGTAGCGGCAGACACGCACCCGTGCCGCCTCACCGGCGGCACGCACCCCGGCAGGCCGGGCCGCCGCCGCACCCCTGGACAGCGCGCGGCGGCGG
>NZ_JBHUWW010000202.1:0-11104 GCF_042669755.1 Kitasatospora sp. NPDC057223
GCCGTGATGAGGGCGGGCGGCATCCGGACGACCAGGGCAACCGCGGGGCCGCGCCCCCGGTGCCGCCGGCCTGGGAAGGCCGGCGGCAGCCGGAGGGTGCAGCGGTGGTGCCGCGTGAGGCCGGGCCCCTTGCCGAAGGGGACCGTGAGGGCCGGTGGATCGCCCGGGCGGCGTCACGCTCGCCGGCCCGGGGTTGTTCTCTTGGCACGCTGTTGAGTTCTCAAGGGACGAGCGCTTCCTTGGCAGCCCCCTCGGGGCTGGATTCCGGGCGCCGGTCGTACGGGTGGTGCCGTGGTGCGAGGTGCTGGGCCCCTGGGGGCCCGCCGCACCATTCCCGGCACCCATCCAGGCATGGGCATGCCAGGACGGTTCCGAGAGAAAGCGGCGGGAAGCCGTTCTTGGGGGTGAGGGAGAGTTACTTGCCGGAGCCGGATCCGCCGGCGGGCTTCGCCGCGTCGCGGCGGGCCTGGTCCTCGCGCATGCGCCTCAGGGCTTCGTCGGCCTGGTTGGCGAGCTGGACGGTGATGGCCATGGTCAGCTCCTCCAGAACGTCGCGTTGACGTGCGCGGGGTCGGGCTTCGGGCTGAGCCTGCGGGTGCCGTCCGGGGTGTACTCGGCCGGGGCCGGGTGGACCTCGCGGACCTGGGGGAGCGGGACGTCCGGGCTGTACCAGCCGCCCGTCGAGCCGCTCCCGCTGCTGCGGGTCGTCGTATTGGAGGAGTCGGAGCTGCTGGACTTGCTGGAGCCGAGGCCGAGGTAGGAGCGGAGACCCATCAGGACCGGCCCCCCGCCTGCTGCTGGCGGATCTGCTCGGCGGCCTGGCGGGCGGCCTCCGCAGCGGCGGCCGCCGCCTGGGCGGCACGCATGTTGGCCTCGGTCTGGGCCTGGAGGGCGGCCACGTTCGCCATGTCGAGCGGCTGGGACATCGTCACCACCCCGCCATGTGGGTGCCGGTGATGCGGGTGCTGATGACGTGGTCGGCGAACCAGGTGAGGTGGTCCCAGGTGATGCGGCCAGCCTTGGCGAGGTGTTCCTCGGCCTGCCACCAGATGTCGGCGACGAGCTCCATCACGGTGCGCTCACCGGCCATCGGGGCGACAACGGCCAGTTCCTGGACAACAAGGGCGATGACCCGGCCCTCATACCGGGACTGCAACTCGGCCACAAAGGCGCTGATGTGCGTGTGCTGCCGCAGGTAGGACATGCTGTTCCTCACGGATCTACTCCCTACTGAGTGGTCCGAGCGGCTCCGGAGCGTGGTCTAGACGCACCGGAGCCGCGTCGTTGGCACCTCCAGTCGAAATGCCAAACGTTTGGCATCTCCAGAATGACCGCGATCCCCCGCGTCGTCAAGCCTTGCCAAACGTTTGGCATGTTGAGTTACGATGGAACCCTCACCACCGATTCGATGAGGGAGGCCCGATGAATCCACCGCAGAAGACTGGGTATCGCGAGATCGCAGCTGCGATCCGTAAGGAGATCCTGGCCGGCATCTACCCGCCGGCCTCACTGCTGCCGTCCGAGTCCGAGCTGGCGCGACGTTATGGCGCGTCTCGGAGCCTGGCGAACCGCGCCTTGGGCCTGCTGGCCGCCGAAGGGCTGGTGCACCCGCAGCAGGGGCGCGGCACTGTGGTGACCTGGCTGCCGCCGATGGTTCATTCCGCCACCCGGTACTCGCAGACCACTCGCGAGAAGGATGGCGCGCGAGGCGCATTCGACAGTGAGGTCAAGGCGATCGGCCTAGTCCCCAAGCACGAGATCACGGTGGAGCACGTCGAACCGCCCGTGGAGATCGCGGAGGCACTGGGCATGGAGGCCGGGGAACTCTGCCTGGTGCGTCGCCGGCGCCTGCTGGCGAGTGGAATTCCGGTGCGACTCAATGCCTCCTGGTTCCCTCTGAGCATCGCTGAAAACACCGTGCTGGAGGAACCAGCTCCCGTCATCACGGGCGGCGTGAAGTCGGCGCTGGCGGAGCTGGGGTACCCCCAGATCGCCGCGCGAGAGCGCATCGTCCCGAGCCGGCTGCCCACCGACGCCGAGGCGTCCCTGCTGGAAATCAGCCCCGAACGCTCGGTCACGGACATCGTGCACTTCGGTCAAACCGCAGATGGCAGGGTCGTGGAGGTGACAACCACGCTCACTCCCGCCCACTACCTGATCATCGAGCACGAATTCCCGCTCATCTGAAGAAGGATCACGTGATCACCAGTACTGTCGCCGTCCGCTCTGCGTCCTTGGCCGCAGAGGGGCGGCTGCCCGCGTTCATCTACGATCTGGAGGCCCTGCGGCTGCATGCCGCAGCCGTCCGCAAGTCGCTGGCGCCGGGTGCACCAGAGATCTTCTACGCCGCGAAGGCGAACCCCGATGCACCGATCCTGCGTAGCGTCGCGCCGTACGTGGACGGCATCGAGGTAGCGTCCGGCGGCGAACTGGAACACGTCCGGGCCGCCCTTCCTGACGCGCGAATTGCCTTCGGTGGTCCCGGTAAGACCGACCAGGAACTGCAGTTGGCAGTCCACCTGGGTGTCGAGCGCATTCATGTGGAGAGCCCATACGAGCTGACCCGCCTCGCTCAGCTCACACAGGCAGCCGGCCAAAGCGTCGACATCCTGCTTCGACTCAACCTCGCAGGGGAACGGTCTGGTGCCGCACTGGCAATGACGGGGCCGTTCGGGATGGACCCGACACTCATCGAAGAGTGTCGGAGCATTCTCGCGGCCGCTCCGTGGGTCCGCCTGCGGGGCATCCATGCCCATCTCGCGTCCGGCCTGGACGCGGCGGCGATGGTCCAGCAGTCGTCGGAGATCCTGGCATGGGCCCGGCCTTGGCTGGCTGGGGCTGGCGTCACCGAGCCCGAGTTCAACATCGGCGGCGGAATGGCCGTCGACTACACGGACCCTGCGCGTCTCTTCGACTGGTCGACCTATGGAAAAGCGATCGCCGAACTGGCTGCTCCCGGGGAGGTTCTGCGAATCGAGCCGGGCCGAGCCATCAGCGCGTACTGCGGCTGGTATGTCACCCAGGTCCTGGACGTGAAGCGCTCCCATGGGGAGTGGTTCGCCGTGCTGAGAGGCGGCACCATGCAGCTGCGCACACCGGTGACCAAGCAGCACAGTCAGCCTCTCGTCGTGCTGCCCTTCGCAGGAGAAGGTGGCCCTGCCGTGGAAAGCGAGGCGGTGACCTTCGTCGGTCAGCTCTGCACTCCGAAAGACGTCTTCGCCCGGAATGTACCCGTAGATCGCCTGGCCGTGGGAGACGTAGTTGCCTTCGCAATGGCCGGTGCGTACGGCTGGAACATCTCGCACCACGACTTCCTGATGCACCCGAAGCCCGACTTCGTCTACCTCGGGGAACCCAGTTAGCAGCGAGCCTGCGCCTTAGAGAGAAGACACGCCCCAACGGCACACGAGTCCTCCTCCCGACGAGGACAGGCTCGACCAGATGTCCGCTCGCGGGCATCACCTAGTCCGGAAAACGCAAAAGCGACCCTGCATCCGCCAAGATTTGGGCCGCTTCGCGCTTCGTGTATAACCCCCACGTGGGGAGCCGTTGCCGTTCTATGATACCAAACTTCCCTAGTCAGGTGCGAGAGACACCCGTCTCACTCATCCGAACTGGCGGACAACGTCTGGTGCTGGCTGGATGGCTGCGGCGGAGAGGCAGTAGTCCCGTTGCGCAGCCCCGTCACTCTGCGGAATCGCCGTGTCACTGCGGTCCGCCTCGCAGGCCCCACCACTGGCGGGCGCGCACGCCAGTCCGGCCCGTCCCGGAAGGCCGGCCTCGACCGCCCGCCTCTGTCGCAGCATCACACCGCGTCGGCTTCCCCGGCGGTTATCCACACGCCTCGACGCTTTCACGATCTCTATCCACAGGCCACCCCTGCCAGTACTGACCCCATGACCGCTACCGATGTCCCCACGTCGTCGCCCACCGTCCAGGCCGGGCTGCTCCTGGCCGTTGTCACCGGATCGGCGGTGGCTCGATGAGCGAGGGCAAGCGGCGCCTTTCCCTGCTGCCGCCGGACGACGGTGGCTGGTACGTCACGGGCAAGCCGGACTGGGTCGACCTGGCTCCGATCCGGGACTCCTCCTGCCGGGCCTGGCACATCATGCGCAACCTCGTGTACGAGAAGAGCCCCAGCGGCTCGGTGCGGAGTCTGACCCTGGAGGAGCTGTGCAAGATGCTGCCGATGGTGGCGGCTGACGGGACGGTGAAGCCGTCGAGCCTGGGTCGGCTGCGGGACATCTTCCGAGACCTGTCGGACATCGGGCTGATCTCCGACCGGGACGGCAACCCGATCACGACGTCTTCGAGCGCGAAGGCGGCTCTGCAGTCGATGTCGATCCGGATCAACGACTGGCCAGCCGAGGGGGTCGAGTACGACGGCTGGCGCAACGCCTACAACAAGCTCGACGCGATCCGGGAGGGACGCCCGTTCGACAAGCCCGTAAGGCCGGACACGAAGTCAGCTGAGGAGAAGCCTCCGGGTCGCAAGCCGCGCAAGAAGGCGGCGCCGAAGTCCTCTGCGGAGCCCGCTCCGGAAGCGGCGCCCCCCGCTTCTCCGGCTGATGCGCCCACCTCTCCGAAGTCGCTGGGCCTGGGGCTGAAGTCTGGTTGGAAATCCAACCAGGATGACGGCGGTGGTTGGATTTCCAACCAGGTTGGTTGGGAATCCAACCGGGCTGGTTGGATTCCCAACCACGATCGGGCCGCTGACCTGGGCGAACGCGACCCTTCTTCTATTCCCTCTGCTTCCATCCCCTCTACTACTGCACCGTCTGCCTCGTCCGTCCCTCATGAGGCGGCCCCGCAGCGTGAGGCAGAAGAGAAGATCGACAGCGACAAGGCCAACGACACGCCGTCCGCGGCACTGCCCGCACCGCGAACGGCCCAGGCCGCCGGTTCGGTCGAAGAGCTCGATGCTGAGCTGGCGGCCGCGGCTGATCGGATCGTGGCGGCCTGGACGGCTGCGCGGACTGCTGCCGGCATCGGTCCGCACCGCCGGGCGGGGGCGCTGGGCGAGTTCCGCACCTCGGCGGCTGCCTTGGTGAAGGCGGGCAAGTCGGTGGCGTGGCTGGTCGCGGTAGCGGCATGGATGGGTGGCCAGCAGCCGGCCTGGACCGGTCTGGGTGAGGCGACGAAGGCGCAGTACGCGGGGGCCCCGGAGGAGCCGAAGGTCCGGGCTGCCGTGCGGGCGGACGCCACCAAGTGCCCGCGTCACCCGGTGATGCCGAAGGACTGCACCCGGTGCGCCCGCGAGGAGATGGACGCGCGGCGCGACTCGGAGCCCGGTGGCCTGGACGTCGCTGGCTTCCTGGCCGAGCTGGGCATCAAGGCGGGCACCAGGGGCTGATCCCTGGACACACGAAGGCGGCCGGGGATTGCGCCCCCGGCCGCCGGATCGAATCACCCTCAAACAGGAGACTCACCATGAGCGTAGTACCCGAGCAGACCGACGCCGCAGATGAGCCGGTCGACGAGCGCGTGCCGGACTTCGATCCGGCCGACGAGGACTTCGACCCCGGCCCGGAGCCCAACGACTTCGACCCCGGTCCGCCGCCAGCGCCGCGCTGGGGCGGGCGCACCAAGGCGATCGTCGGCAAGGTCGTCGGCCGCGACCAGGGCCCGGCCCGCGCACAGAACGACCAGGGCGACCCGGGCGACCAGGGCGGCGGTGAGGCCTTCGAGCGGGTGCCGCCGCAGGACCTGGGCGCCGAGCAGTCGGTGCTGGGCGGCATGCTGCTGTCCAAGGACGTCATCGGCGACGTGGTCGAGGTCCTCAAGCCGGCCGACTACTACCGCCCGGCACATGAGCTGATCCACTGCGCGATCGTCGACCTGTGGCAGAGCGGCGAGCCCGCCGACCCGATCACCGTGGCCGCCGAGCTCACCAAGCGCGGCGAACTGGAGCGCGTCGGCGGCCCCGGCTACCTGCACACCCTCGTCAACGCCGTACCAACCGCCGCGAACGCCGAGTACTACGCCGACATCGTCCACGAACGCGCCGTGTTGCGCCGCCTGGTGGAGGCCGGCACCAGGATCGCGGGGATGGGCTACGCCGCTGAGGGAGAGCTCGACGACATCACCCAGGCCGCGCAGTCCGAGCTGTTCCAGGCGATCAGCGAGCGTACCGCCAGCAACCCGGGCGCGCCGATCGGCGACGACGTCCAGGGCTTCTTCGACGACCTGGACAGCACCAAGGCCGGCGAGTTGGTGGGCCTGTCCACCGGCCTGCTCGACCTGGACGCGCTGACCACCGGGCTACTGCCCGGCCAGCTGATCGTGATCGGCGCGCGGCCGGCCATCGGGAAATCCACACTCGCCCTGGACTTCGTGCGGGCCTGCTCGATCAAGCAGGGACTGCCGGCGGTGTTCTTCTCGCTGGAGATGGGCCGCAAGGAGCTCACCCAGCGGACGTTCTCCGCCGAGGCCCGGGTGGCGCTGCAGCACATCAAGGCCGGCACCGTCACCGACGACTCCTTCCAGCGTCTCGCCCGCCGCACGGCGGACATCATGGCCGCGCCGCTGGAGATCGACGACAGCACCGAGCTGACCGCCCTGGAGATCCGCTCCCGTGCCCGCCGGCTGTCGCAGAAATACGGCGGCCTGGGCCTGGTCGTCATCGACTACCTCCAGCTGATGCAGCCCGGCGGCACCAAGCGCTACGGCAACCGCCAGGAGGAGGTCAGCGACATGTCACGCAACCTCAAACTGCTCGCCAAGGAACTGCAGTGCCCAGTCGTGGCGCTCTCCCAGCTCAACCGCGGACCCGTACAGCGCACCGAGAAGATGCCGCAGCTCTCCGACCTGCGCGAGTCCGGCAGCATCGAGCAGGACGCCGACATCGTGATCCTGCTGCACCGCGAGGACGCCTACGAGAAGGAGTCGCCCCGCGCCGGGGAGATCGACATCAACGTGGCCAAGCACCGCGGGGGCCCCACCGCGACAATCACAGCGGCCTTCGCCGGCCACTACAGCTCGATCGTCGACATGGCCAGAGACTGATCCCGTCCCAGGAGAGGCCTGACGGGCCCGTAGCCGCTTCAGCCGCCCCCTTGCCCCGGGGTGGGCCGCCGAGGGTTTGATAGTTCGGCAGACGGCGATCTGGGATCTCAACGCGACCTGGCGCCGGACACTTTGCCGAGGCCGTCGAAGAGACCATCCCCACGGACACGGGGAGCAGTACTGGCGGGCGCCGTCGGTTCGGGCGTCCCGGGGACCATCCCCGCGGACGCGGGTAGCAGAGCTTGGCGAGCGCAGCGAGCGTATCGCTGCGCCGTGCAAGGACCCTGACAGGGTGACTCAGGCGTTCAACACTCCGACCGCCTCGGCCAGCTTCACCGACTCCTGCCGCAGCGCCCGCGGCGCGGTCCGCAGCAGGTCCACCGCGACGTTGCGCGCCTGCGGGGTGAAGGTCACCGTCTCCGGGGAGATGACGAAGGCGATGCCCATGACGTGCAGCGCGGCCGTGGTGTCCCCGCGCTCCTGGTGCGAGCGGGCGACGTCGACCCACAGTCGGGTCCGGCGCTCAGTCGACGGGATCGAGTCGGGGTCGATCTCGCCCGCGAGCGACAGCGCCCGCCCCGTCGTGCGCAGCTCCGTGGCGACCGAGACCGCGTGCAGGTCGACGTTGGCCCGGCCGAACACCGTGGACAGTTCGGCGTACCCGGCCGGCAGCGACTTCGCGATCTGGTCCGCGCTGTCCCACCGCCCCCACGCCGCTCCGTCCTTGCCGTCCTTCGCCTCCGTGATCGCCGCGTGCAGTTGCAGGGCGCCGTACAGGCCGCGCCAGTGCAGCGGCGAGTCCGCCAGGTGCGGGCGCAGCCGCTCGGCCGCCGTGGTGACGAGCAGCATCGCGCCGTCCATCTCGCCGACCGCACGCATCGTGTTCGCCAGGTTCCACGCCGCCGCGCCCATCGCGGCCGGGTCGTCCGCGTCCGCTGCAGCGGCCATCGCCCGGTCCCCGAGCATCCACACGGCCTCGGCCGGCCCGATGTAGGCGATCACCTGCTGTGCGAGCCGGTAGGCCGCAGCGAGCGCGACCAGGGCGCTGCGCCGCTCCGTGCCCTCGCTGGCCCTCACCAACGCTTCGCCCCGCCGGATCAGATCCGGCGCCAGGGCGCCGACGTCGGTGCGCTGGCGGGGGCTGCGGTGCCAGAGCTTCCATCCGGCGTCCACCTCGGCGCCGTAGCCGGCCGCCGTCGCCCCCTCGCCGAGCTCGACCGGCGGGCGGGTGCCGCGCTCCAACAGCGCCGCCCACACGGCTGCGGACGCCGGGTGGTAGGGCCGGCCCGTGCTGACCGACTGCGCGGCCGCAGAGGGCCCCGTGAGGTGGGCCAGGTCGTCGATGTGCAGTGCCATCGCCAGCTTGAGCAGCAAAGCATGTGAGTTGAGCGGACGAACACCCGTCTCGATCTTCTTCAGCCAGTCCTCGCTGCGTCCGACCATGCCGGCCAGGACCAGGCGGGTCTTGCCTTGGCGCTCGCGCAGGATCCGGATGCGTTCGCCGGTGGACAGTTCTGCGGGAAGTTCCGACATCTGAAAGCTCCTCGGCTGCTCGGCGGGACCGCGCCCCGTTGAGGAAGGCATCCGGCGGGGGTGCCGCTCCCACCGTAGGGCGGCCACGGCGGCAGCGGCAGATGCACCGGCCGATTCGAAGGGGGACAAGGCAGCAAGGGGGGTCAGACTGTCCCCCTTGCTGACGGATAGTCACCGTACCTTCTCTCTATGCCACCTGCCGGAGTGCACGCCTCCCGTCAACGGAACCGCCACCTTGCGCACGACACGACCACCGGTGAGACCCGAATTCCCCTGCGTCTGTACCGCCTTGACGAACCGCAGGGGGACGTCGAACTTGTTCTGTCCCGCGTCGAAGCGAGCGCGCTCTATGTCGAACTCGTCCGCTCGCTGGGGGACCCCCGGCCGCCGGCCGCCTCCGATGACGGCACCTCCGGAGAATCTTCGTGACCAGCCCAGGAGAGATCAATGCCTGCCGTCGTCCGCCCAGCGCCGCCCATGCCCCCGGCGATCCGGGACGCCGCCCACGTCATACGGCGCAGCCGGGTACCGCGGCAGCTCGCCGAAGGCCGGTGGCGCCGTGTACCCAGACCCCCGGGGGCACGATGACAGCTCCGCTGCACTCCGCGGACCTCGAGACCGAGACCGGCACCGCGGCCCGCAGAACCAGGACCCGGCTCATGCGCTGCGAAGCGCAGTCCGCGGCCCTTGCCCGCCAACTGGTGGCGAAGTCCCTCGCGGACTGGGGTGCGATCACGGCGACCGACACCGCCGAACTGATCGTCACCGAACTCGTCGCCAACGCGGTCCGGCACACCGGCTGCCGGTGCATCGCCGTCTCGGTACGCATCGAGAGCCGGACAGTCCGCGTCGCTGTCCGGGACTCCTCCGTCACCCTGCCGGTGTTCGTCAACACCGGCACCACGGAGACCAGCGGACGCGGCATTGCCCTGGTTCACGCCCTCTCCACCCGTTGGGGTGTCGAGGAGGCGTACCTCGGCAAATGGGTCTGGGCGGAGATCGCCCAGTAGCCCTCCCACAACCCCACGCCCGCTCAGGAAGGCACACCGGCCGGGCGTGGCCCGGGAGGCTCCGAGCACGTCCCCCGAGGCCCGGAGCCTCCCCTCAGCACCGAGCCACCCCGAAACCGTTCGCGCACCTGGTTTGAGGCCGCGACTGATCGACGAACGGCGGGTACCCGGCACGGCGCAGGGCCTCGGCGCGACCCAGCCGCCCAAAGCGTCTGATCCCAACTGCCCAGCACGGCCCGACAGACTTGAGGAGGCACCACCGTGCACCAACTCATCGCCAGCCGTTTCCTGGACGACCAGCTGATCGTCTGCCCCGGCAGCACCGCAGGCATCAAGGTCCCGCTGCGGGAGTTCACCGACCTGGAGCGCACGACCGAGGCCGGCGAGGCGGCGCCGGCCTGGCTCATCAAGGCGGCCCGCCAGCGCTGGGTCCTGGACCTCGCGCCCGGCTGCCCTGCACGGGACTTCCTGCTAGTGCGGCCGGAGGCGGACCCGCAGTACAGCCGCGCCTCCTGGGAGATCAACCTTGGGTGCAACTACGACTGCGAGCACTGCTACCTGGGCCTGAAGCGCTTCGAGGGCTTGGACTGGGAGGGCAAGAGCCGATTGCTGCACATCATGCGCGACGCCGGGGTGCTGTGGCTGCAGATCACCGGCGGCGAGCCGACCATCGACCCGCTGTTCCTGCGTGCGTACACGCTCGCCCACGAACTCGGCATGATGATCACCGTCTCCACCAATGGCTCACGGTTGTGGAAGCCGGAGATCCTGGACGCTCTGACCCGGATGCCCGCCTACCGGGTCGTGGTCAGCGTCTACGGCGCTACGGCGGCCAGCTACGACGGGCTGACCCGCCGCAGGGGTTCCTTCGCCAAGTTCCAGAAGGGCATGGCCGCCGCGCTGGAGGCCGGTATCCCGATGCGGCTCAACCTCGTCGTCACCGAACACAGTGCCGACGAGGAGGCCCAGATGGTCGCCATGGCTGAGAACTGGGGCCTGGAGCATCACAGCTACGTCAACATGTCTCCGACGATCTACGGCGGCGCCGAGTCACTGCCCGCCCAGTCCGCCCAGCACCTTCGCCAACGCAAGGTGTTCTCCGGCTGCAACGCCGGCCACACGTTCTTCCACTCCGACCCGCACGGCATCGCCTCGATCTGCAAGGTCGGCCGCGACCCGAATGTGGATCTGATGGCGGAAGGCGTCGAAGGGCTCCAGCGCCTCGGCGCGATCGCCGACTCCCTCATGCTTCGCACCGGTGGATGCTCCGGCTGCCAGCTGTCCGGATCCTGCGGGGTCTGCCGGCCGACGGCCAAGATCTACCAGGAGGCGAAGGCACCACTCGCAAGTTACTGCCAGCACGGACAGAAGAGGGAGGAGGTGCCCGCATGAACCCGCAGATCCTGGTCCAGCTCGGCCAGACCCGCGCCAGTGTGGTCGAGCTCGAGCTTGTCGACGACCTGGACGACCTCGCCGAGTCGACGAAGTGCTCCTGCAATTCGGGCGACGACAACCCGTACTAGACCCTGAGCGGTTACAAACGCGCAGGCCCCGGC
>NZ_JBHUWW010000203.1:0-11002 GCF_042669755.1 Kitasatospora sp. NPDC057223
CCGGCGTCGGCGCTCACCAGGGTGGAGAGGATCTTGACGACGGTGGTCTTGCCGGCCCCGTTCGGGCCGAGCAACGCGAAGACGGTCCCCGCCGGGACGGCCAGGTCGATGCCGTCCAGCACCACCTTCCCGCCGTACGACTTACGCAGACCGACAGCCGAGATGGCCGGGTTGGTCATGGTGGCTTCTCCTTCAGAGGGTGCGGGCGGTGATGTCGCCGTAGGCGGTGGTCGCGTGGATGCTCAGGCCGGCGGCGGCGCCGTCGGTGTTGGTGAGCGCGTTGTGGATCCGGCCGTGGGTGGTGCCGGCGTCCAGCGAGGCCGAGACTCCGCGGGCCGCGCCGACCGTCACGTCGCCGGCCTCGGTGCGCAGCACGACGGTGCCGCCAACGGCCTCGGCGATGCGGATGTCGCCCTTCTGGGTGCTGATCTCCGCGGGGCCGCCCAGACGGCCGACCGAGATGTCTCCGGCGAGGAGGGTGAGGCGGGCGCTCGCTGCCTCGTCGAGCTTGACCGTGCCCTGTGCGCCCTCGAAGGCCACGTCGCCGAGCCGTCCGACGCCCCGGAACTCGGCGGCGGCCGCCTTCGCCCCGATGCGGGAGCCGGCGGGGAGCTGGACGGTCACCTCGACGAATCCCGGGGAACCGAGGATCCGGCTCCTGGCCGGAGCGACCCCGATCCGCAGCACGCCGTCGCCGTACTCGACCGTGGTCTGCTCCGCCGCCTTCACGTCGCGGCTCTTCGAGGCGTCCGCGGGCCGCACCTCGACGGTCGTGTCGGTCCGGTCCGCGGCGATGAAGCTGATGCGTCCCGCGGGGACGTCGAGGACGGCGGAGATCGGGGCGGGGGTGTCGAACTTCTGCATCGTGCTCTCCCTGTTCTGCAGCGTGCGCCCTGTCGGCCCGCTGTTTCTGATGAGGGAAAAGCTACGTTGCGTTCATGAAATTGGCAACGGATTCGTTGCGCATCAATGTCATCGATGCAGCTCAGAGCGCCTAAATCGTTGCAATGCTTCAGAATTTAATGCAACGACCATCGGCACTTGCGTTGCAATGGACTGTCGGTGAACGCTATACTGAGGACACCACGGACGACGAAGGAGACCGCGATGCCGGGAGGCAGGCTCACCCAGCAGGAACGCCAGCAGATCGCCCTGGGGCTGGCCGACGGCCTCGCCTACGCGGAGGTCGCCAGACGCCTCGACCGCCCGACCTCGACGATCACGCGCGAGGTGATGCGCAACGGCGGCCCCACCGCCTACCGCGCCGAACTCGCCCACCGCTCCACCGAACACCGCGCCCACCGCCGCAGGCAGGCCGCGCCGGCCGGGTCGCAGACGCCCCCGCAGGCCTACGGGCGCGACGCCGAGGCGGTGCGCCGGTACGAGGAGACGCTGACCACCACCCTGATGGCCTCGGGCACGCCCAAGATGATGGCCCGGGTGCTGACCTGCCTCTACACCAGCGACACGGGCAGCCTCACCGCGTCCGAACTCGTCGAGCGCCTTCAGGTGAGCCCGGCGTCCATCTCCAAGGCGATCACGTTCCTCGAAAGCCAGGGCCTCATCCGCCGGGAACGCGACGACCGCCGCCGCGAGCGCTACGTCGTCGACGACGACGTCTGGTACCAGTCCATGATCGCCAGCGCCCGCGGGACCACCCAGCTCGCCGAGACGGCCCGGCAGGGCGTCGGCGTCCTCGGCGCCGACAGCCCGGCCGCCGCCCGCCTGGAGAACATCGCCCGCTTCGTCGACTTCGTCAGCGAGAGCATCATCCGCGCCGCGGACCAGGCCCGCGAGATCCTCCACACGAAACCCGCGACGCCCCCGGGCGGCGTCGCCGAGCCGGATCCGGACCGCGGATAACCGGGCCCTGCCCCGCACGGGCGAGGGGCGGGCCGGACGGCTTGTCCGAGTCGGCCGAGTGCACCAAGCTGAGTTCCAAGCACGAGGGTTGCCGGCGAGCCCGGATCGCGCCCCGACGAGTCTCCCGCGCCGCGCCGACCGTACGCCCGACCCCCACGGACGGAAGGCCGGCCCATGCGGAAACTGATCTACGGCATGAACCTGACCCTGGACGGCTACATCGCCGCGCCCGGCGACGACATCGGCTGGAGCGGCCCCCCGAGCGACGAGCTGTTCCAGTGGTGGCTCGACCACGAGCAGGCGATCGGCCTGTCGCTGTACGGGCGCAAGCTGTGGGAGGCGATGAGTTCCTACTGGCCGACCGGCGACCAGCGGCCCGGAGCCACCCCGGCGGAGATCGAGTTCGCGCGGAGCTGGCGGGACACGCCGAAGGTGGTGTTCTCCTCGACGATCGACCAGGTCGACTGGAACACCCGCCTGGTCACCGGCGACGCGATCGCCGAGATCACCCGGCTCAAGGCCGAGGACGGCGGCCCGATGGACATCGGCGGCGCGACACTCGCCGGGGCGGCCATGCGCGCCGGGCTGATCGACGAGTACGCGATCGCCACCCACCCCGTCCTGGTGGGCGGCGGCACGCCGTTCTTCACCGCGCTGGACAGCTGGGTGAACCTGAAGCTGGTGGAGACCCGGACGTTTCCCGGCGGCGTGGTCGTGACCAGGTACGGGACGAGGCGCTGAGCAGCGGCACCCCCGCGCCGCGAGGATCGCCGGGAGCTACTCCCTGGTCATGTCGACGAACCGTGAGTAGTGACCCTGGAAGGCGACCGTGATGGTGGCGGTGGGGCCGTTACGGTGCTTGGCCACGATCAGGTCGGCCTCGCCGGCGCGCGGGGACTCCTTCTCGTAGGCGTCCTCGCGGTGCAGCAGGATGACCATGTCGGCGTCCTGCTCGATCGAGCCCGACTCACGCAGGTCGGAGACCATCGGCTTCTTGTCCGTACGCTGCTCGGGGCCACGGTTCAGCTGGGAGAGCGCGATGACGGGGACTTCGAGTTCCTTGGCCAGCAGCTTGAGGTTTCGCGACATGTCGGAGACCTCCTGCTGGCGGCTCTCGGCCCGGCGGGAGCCGCCGGCCTGCATCAGCTGGAGGTAGTCGATGACGACGAGCTTGAGGTCGTTGCGCTGTTTGAGCCGGCGGCATTTGGCGCGGATCTCCATCATCGACAGGTTCGGTGAGTCGTCGATGTAGAGCGGGGCGTTGGTGACGTCGGGCATCCGGCGGGCGACCCTGGTCCAGTCGTCGTCCGTCATGTTGCCGGAGCGCATGTGGTGCAGGGCGACCCGGGCCTCGGCGGAGAGCAGGCGCATGGCGATCTCGTTGCGGCCCATTTCGAGCGAGAAGATCACGCTCGGCAGGCCGTTGGTGATCGAACAGGCCCGGGAGAAGTCCAGGGCGAGCGTGGACTTTCCCATCGCGGGCCGGGCCGCGATCACGATCATCTGGCCCGGGTGGAGGCCGTTGGTGAGCGCGTCGAGGTCGGCGAAGCCGGTCGGGACGCCGGACATCTGGCCCTGCCGGGAGCCGATGGCCTCGATCTCGTCCAGGGCGCCCTCCATGATGTCGGAGAGCGGGGCGTAGTCCTCGCTGGTGCGCTGCTCGGTGACGGCGTAGATCTCGGCCTGGGCCGCGTTGACGATCTCGTCGACGTCGCCCTCGGCCGCGTAGCCCATGCCGGCGATCCGGGTGCCGGCCTCCACCAGGCGGCGCAGGACGGCGCGCTCGTGGACGATCTCGGCGTAGTACTCGGCGTTGGCCGCGGTCGGGACGGAGTTGACCAGCGTGTGCAGGTAGCCGGGGCCGCCGGCCCGGACGAGCTCGCCGCGCTTGGTGAGCTCGCTGGCGACGGTGATCGGGTCGGCCGGCTCGCCGCGGGCGTAGAGGTCGAGGATCGCGCTGTGGACGAGTTCGTGGGCCGGGCGGTAGTAGTCGTGCGGCTTGAGGACCTCGACGACGTCGGCGATGGCGTCCTTGGACAGGAGCATGCCGCCGAGGACGGACTGCTCGGCGGCGAGGTCCTGCGGGGGCACCCGCTCGAACCCGTCGGCGGAGCCGGAGCGCTCGGGCTCCTCGTCCCGTCGCTGCTTGCCGCCACCCCGCTGGAATCCGCCGTCGCGCCCCTTGCCGCCACCGCCGCCACCACCGCCACCACCGGCGCGCTCGACCTGGCCGTTGCCGCCACCGCCACCGGTGCGGCTGCGCGAGACCGGCAGCCGGTCCCCCGGACCCTCCGGGAAGGGGGCGTCCGCGAACGGGCCCGCCGCGAAGGCGTCGTCGGACGGCTGCCAGTCGTCCTCCGGCGGCGGCGGAGCGTCCTGGTCGTCGTACTGGGGGCCGGTCACGCGTGTTCCCCGATCAGCGATTGGTGCGAGTTGGAGCGGGCCGTGCGGTGGCTCGGTGGAGCGGTCGTCCGCTCCTCTTTCTACGCCACCGTGCCGCGATAGCGGACGGCGGGCGGTGACGGGAGTGTCGGCTGAGCGCCCCACGCTAAGGCTCCGGGCGCCCTTCGGCCAAGGCGGTTATCCACAGGGCGTGTGGATGACGGGCCCGTCCCTGTGGAGAACCCGGGCAAACCTGTGGACACCCCTGTGGACAGCACTGTGGATAACCACACCATCTGTCCACCGTCAACGGGCTGACCTGCAAGTACTTCTTCCACGGGCTGTGCATGAGAAATACTTCACACGCGTGTGGACCTGTCGGTGGTCCGACCCTGTGGACACTCCGTGCCATGGCTCACAGTAATGACCGACATCACCTTGTGACTCTTACCTGTGGATGAGTAGCCTGAGCGCCATGACACCGCCAGCAGACCGCCGCCAGCACGACCGCGAGATCCTCGCGCTCGCGGTTCCCGCCTTCGGCTCCCTCGTCGCCGAGCCGCTCTTCCTGATGGCCGACTCCGCGATCGTCGGCCACCTCGGCACGGCCCAGCTGGCGGGCGTCGGTGTCGCCTCGGCGGCCCTCGCCACCGCTGCCGGCGTGTTCGTCTTCCTCGCCTACGCCACCACCGCCGCCGTCGCCCGCCGGATCGGGGCCGGCGACCGCCGGGCCGCCATCCAGCAGGGCCTCGACGGCATCTGGCTGGCCCTGCTGCTCTCCCTCGGCGTGGTCGCGCTCGCCCTGCTGCTGGCACCCGCGGTGGTGGCGGCGCTCGGCGCCTCCCCCACCGCGGCGCCGTACGCCGTGACCTACCTCAGGATCAGCGCGCTGGGCCTGCCCGCGATGCTGATGGTGATGGCCGCCACCGGCGTGCTGCGCGGGCTCCAGGACACCCGGACCCCGCTGCTGGTCGCCATCGGCGGCTTCACCGCCAACCTGGGCCTCAACCTCTGCCTGGTCTACGGCGCCGGTCTCGGCGTGGCCGGCTCGGCCTGGGGCACGGTGCTGGCCCAGACCGGGATGGCCGCCGCCTACCTGGTCGTGGTGGTGCGCGGCGCCCGCCGGGAGCACGCGAGCCTGCGGCCCGACCTGCCCGGCATCCGGGCCTGCGCGCGGGCCGGCGGCCCGCTGATGGTCCGCACCCTCAGCCTGCGGGCGGTCCTCATGATCGCCACCGCGGTGGCGGCCCGGCTCGGGGACGACGAGATCGCGGCCCACCAGGTCGCGATGACCCTGTGGAGCTTCCTCGCCTTCGCCCTGGACGCCATCGCGATCGCCGGCCAGGCCATCGTCGGCCGCTACCTGGGCGCCGGGGACGTGCCCGGCACGAAGGCCGCAGCCCGCCGGATGGTCGAGTGGGGGGTGGGCTCCGGTGTCGTGCTCGGGCTGCTGCTGGTGGTCGCCAGACCGCTCTACGTGCCGCTGTTCACCCCGGACCCGGCGGTGCAGCAGCAGCTGTCCCACGTACTGCTGCTGGTCGCGCTGACCCAGCCGGTGGCCGGCCTGGTGTTCGTCCTGGACGGCGTGCTGATGGGCGCCGGCGACGGCACCTACCTGGCCTGGGCGATGCTGGGCACGCTGGTGGCGTTCGTCCCGGCGGCACTCGCGGTGCCGGCCCTGGGGCTCGGCCTGCCGGGCCTCTGGTGGGCGATGAACCTGTTCATGCTCGTCCGCGGCGCCTTCCTGTACGGGCGCGAGCGGACCGGCAGGTGGCTGGTCACCGGCGCCGTCCGGGTCTGAGCGGCCGAGGCGGGGAACGACCGAGGGCCGGGTCCCGTCAGGGAACCCGGCCCTCAGGCCACTGCTACGGGACTCAGGCGGAGACGACGGCGACGTCGAGGTTGGCCTGGACGTCGGCGTGCAGCTTGACCGAGACCTTGTGGGCGCCCACGGTCTTGATCGGCGAAGCGATCGTCACGGCGCGCTTGTCCACCAGGGGACCGCCGGCGACCTTGACGGCCTCGACGATGTCGGCCTGGGTGACCGAGCCGAACAGGCGGCCGGCGTCGCCGGAGCGAACGGCCAGCTTGACCTGCAGGCCCTCCAGCTTGCCCTTGACCTCGTTGGCAGCCTCAAGGGTCTGGATGGCGTGGACCTTGCGGGCGCGACGGATGGCGTCGACGTCCTTCTGGCCACCCTTGGTCCAGCGGATGGCGAAGCCACGCGGGACCAGGTAGTTGCGGGCGTAGCCGTCCTTGACCTCGACGACCTCGCCGGCACCACCGAGGTTCGGAACCTCGTGCGTGAGGATGATCTTCATTATTCGGTCACCCTCTCTTAGCGCGCGGTGCTGGTGTAGGGCAGCAGCGCCATCTCACGGCTGTTCTTCACGGCCGTGGCGACGTCGCGCTGGTGCTGGGTGCAGTTGCCGGTGACCCGGCGGGCGCGGATCTTCCCGCGGTCGGAGATGAACTTGCGGAGCAAGTTCGTGTCCTTGTAGTCAACGTAGTTGACCTTGTCCTTGCAGAAGACGCAAACCTTCTTCTTAGGCTTGCGAGCAGGCGGCTTCGCCATCGTGTGCTCCATTTGGTTTTTACGGTCCGGACCAGCGGGTCAGCGCGGACGCTGAGCCGGCAGGCGCCGGATCGCACGAAATCTGTCAGCGTTTAGAACGGGGGCTCTTCCGAGAAGCCGCCACCGGCAGGGGCGCCCCAGCTGCCGCCACCCTGGTTTCCACCAGAGGGAGCGCTGGAAGCCCACGGGTCGTCGGACGGGCCGGACTGGCCGCCGCCGGAGTTTCCGCCCCAGCCACCGCCACTCTGCTGCCCGCCGCCGGAGAACCCGCCACCCTGCTGGCCGCCGCCGCCGAAGCCGCCGCCACCACCAGGACCGCCGGAACCGCCCGGGGCACCGGACCGGTTGGCCCGGGTGACCTTCGCGGTCGCCGAGCGCAGGCTCGGGCCGACCTCGTCGACCTCGACCTCGAAGACCGTCCGCTTCTCGCCTTCCTTGGTCTCGTAAGACCGCTGGCGCAGTCGGCCCTGCACGATCACGCGCATGCCGCGCTGCAGCGACTCGGCCACGTTCTCCGCCGGCTGCCGCCAGACGTTGCACGTGAGGAAGAGGCTCTCGCCGTCCTTCCACTCGTTCGTCTGACGATCGAAGGTGCGCGGGGTGGACGCGATACGGAACTTCGCGACCGCCGCACCCGACGGGGTGAAGCGCAGCTCGGGATCGTCGACGAGATTGCCGACGAGGGTGATGACGGTCTCGCCTGCCATGGTGGTGGTGACCTCTCGGTGGAGTCGTCCGTTCAATGCTCGCCGCGCTGTTTCACGTGAAACAGGCGACGCGAGTCACCTGGCGCCCGAGGGCGTCAGCGGTGGCTCAGTGGGTGTCCGGGCGCAGGACCTTGGTCCGGAGGACCGACTCGCTCAGACCAAGCTGGCGGTCGAGCTCCTTGACGACCTCAGGCGTGGCCTTGAGGTCGATGACCGAGTAGATGCCCTCGGACTGCTTGTTGATCTCGTAGGCCAGACGGCGACGGCCCCAGGTGTCGACCTTCTCCACGTTGCCGCCGCCATTGCGGACGACCGTGAGGAAGTTCTCGATCAGGGGGGAGACAGCGCGCTCCTCGACCGACGGGTCGAGGATGACCATCAGCTCGTAGTGACGCATGGGTAACCCACCTCCTTTGGACTCAACGGCCACGGTCTCTCCGTGGCAGGAGGGTTGTGCAGCGTCGGCACCGGAGTAGTGACGACACCGGCTCACCGTAGTGGCCGGGTCCGACATTCGAGCCTCCCGGACCCGTAAGAGGGCACGGAGGGGCACAACTACACCAGTGCAGACCTCACACCCTACCCGCACCCGGTCGGCCGAACAAAACGCATAGGGGTTGTGATCCACCCCCCAATCGCCGCAATCTGGACGGAACGGCCGCGACGGACGCGACCGCCGCTCGTCCTCCTCCGGAGGTGGGACTCATGGCACTCTCCATGCACCGACTCCCCGCACTCACCCTCAACACCGACGGCCACCGGCATCCCCGCGAGAACACCCTGGTGGGCGTGGCCGCCGTCCTGGGCGTGCTGGCGTTCACGACCTCGTTCTTCCACGGCCTGCACATGCTGAGCTCGTGGACCGGGCTCCTCGGCGCCGCCACCGGCCTGTGGGGGCAGTTCGTCTCCGTCACCACAGCCGAACGCTTCGTCCTGGTCATCGCGACGGGGATGGCCGCGTTCGGCCTCGGCCTCGGTCTCGCCCACGGCGGCCTCTGGTGAGCCCCGCGCGCTGACGCGCCCCCGGGATCCGCCCCCGCGGCACGCGCCCGGCAGCGTCACCGGCGGAACCACCGGCGCCCTCGCTCCGTACCTACCGATGACAGGTACGGGGACGAGGGCGCCGCACTGCCCGCACCCGTAGCGGTCCGGGATCCGGACGATAGGGTCACTGACAGACCCTGGGCAGCTGAGCCCGACCAACAAGGAGCACCGAGCATGAGTCTGCGCCTGAGGACGATCACCCGCGAGGAGCACCTCGCCTTCATCCGGACCCGCGCCTCGGCCAGCCACATGCAGGTGCCGTCCTGGGGGGACGTGAAGGCGGAGTGGCGTTCGGAGTCGATCGGCTGGTTCGACGACTCCGGCGAGATCGTCGGAGCCGGCCTGGTGCTCTACCGCCAGCTCCCCAAGATCAAGCGCTACCTGGCGTACCTGCCCGAGGGCCCGGTGATCGACTGGTTCGACCGCGACCTGGACCGCTGGCTGGAGCCGATGCTGGCGCACCTCAAGTCGCAGGGCGCCTTCTCGGTGAAGATGGGCCCGCCGGTGGTCATCCGCCGCTGGGACGCGCCGACCATCAAGGAGGCCATCGCCGCCAAGCAGGCCAAGCGCCTGCGCGACGTCGAGGCCGACTGGTACGAGGCCCGCGCCTTCGAGGTCGCCGACCGGCTGCGCAAGGCGGGCTGGCTGCAGGGCGAGGACGGCGGCGCCGGGTTCGGCGACGTCCAGCCGCGCTACGTGTTCCAGGTGCCGCTGGCCAACCGCTCGCTGGACGACATCCAGAAGGGCTTCAACCAGCTCTGGCGGCGCAACATCAAGAAGGCCGAGAAGAGCGGCGTCGAGGTCGTCCAGGGCGGCTACGAGGACCTCGCGGTCTTCCACCAGCTCTACCTGGTGACGGCCGAGCGGGACCGCTTCACGCCGCGCCCGCTGGCCTACTTCCAGCGGATGTGGAACGCGCTGACGGCCGAGGACCCGAACCGGATGCGGCTGTACATCGCCTACCACGAGGGCGAGCCGCTGGCCGCGACGACGATGCTGGTGGTCGGCGAGCACGTCTGGTACTCCTACGGCGCCTCCGCGAACCACAAGCGCGAGGTGAAGCCCTCCAACGCGATCCAGTGGCGGATGATGCGCGACTCGTACGCACTGGGCGGGGGCGTGTACGACCTGCGCGGCATCAGTGACACCCTGGACGAGAACGACCACCTCTTCGGGCTGATCCAGTTCAAGGTGGGCACCGGCGGCCAGGCCGCCGAGTACCTCGGAGAGTGGGACTTCCCGCTCAACAAGCTGCTGCACAAGGCCCTCGACATGTACATGTCGCGACGCTGACCCCGCTCCGCCCCCTTGTCCCCTCTCCCCGGGAGATGACCCGATGACGCTGTCGCTCTACCTCGACACCGGCCGCTGGCGCACTCACCAGCAGTCGGTGCTGGCCGAGTTCCCCGGCCTGGTGCCGGTGGCCAAGGGCAACGGCTACGGGCTGGGCAACCAGCGGCTCGCCGAGGAGGCGACCCTGCTGGGGACCGGCATCCTGGCCGTCGGCACCGCGTACGAGGCCGCCGACGCGGCCACCTGGTACGGCGGCGAGCTGCTCGTCCTGACGCCGTACCGGATCGGCGAGGAGGTGCTCGCGCTGCCGCACGCCCGGGTCATCCGCACCGTGGCGAGCGTGGCCGCGCTGCGTGCCGTGCCGGGGGCGCGGGTGGTCATCGAGTGCATGACCAGCATGCGCCGGCACGGCGTCGGCGCGGGCGACCTCGCGGCCGTCGCCGAGCTGGTGGACAGCGTCTCCTTCGAGGGCCTGGCCCTGCACCTGCCGATGGACCGGCCGGACGGCACCGACCCGGTGGACGAGGTCGCCCACTGGGTGGACGCCGCCTCGGCCGCCGGTCTGCCGGTGCGCACCGTGTTCGTCAGTCACCTCGGCGCCGCGGGCATGGCCCGGCTCGCCGAGCGCTACCCCGGCACGGTCTTCCGGGCCCGGATCGGCACCCGGCTCTGGCTCGGCGACTCCGGTGCGCTGGAGGTCCGCGGGACGGTCCTGGACGTGACCCCGGTGGTCAAGGGCGACCGGTACGGCTACCGGCAGCACCCGGCGCCCTCCGACGGGCACCTGCTGGTGGTCACCGGCGGCACGGCGCACGGCATCGGCCTGGAGGCGCCGAAGTACGTGCAGGGCGTCTCCTCCCGTGCCAAGGGCATCGCCCGGGCCGGTCTGGCGACCGTCAACAAGACCCGCTCCCCGTACAACTGGGAGGGCCGCCAGCTCTGGTTCGCCGAGCCGCCGCACATGCAGGTGTCGCTGCTGTTCCTGCCGTCCGAGGCGAAGCCGCCGGCGATCGGCGAGGAGCTCGCCCTCCAGGTCCGGCACACCACCACGCACTTCGACCGGGTGGTGGACCGCTAGCAGCACGGTGCGGGAGCAGCACGGAGACGGGCCGGTGGCCGGCACCCCGAGGGGTGCCGG
>NZ_JBHUWW010000204.1:0-10934 GCF_042669755.1 Kitasatospora sp. NPDC057223
GCCGCCGCGGTGGCCGCCGACGCGGCCGAACAGGGCATGCGCGACACCGTCGCCCTGCAGGCCCGCAAGGGCCGGGCCTCCTACCTCGGTCCGCGCAGCATCGGCCACCAGGACCCGGGGGCGACCTCCACCGCCCTGCTGTTCCGCACCCTCGCGGACGTCAGCGCGGCCTAGGCCGTCCGGCTGATCAGCAGCAGCAGCGCGTCGTCCCCGAGTGCGCCGCCGGTGTGGTCCAGCAGGTCCGCGTAGACCCGCCCGACGGCGGCCTCCAGGTCGGCCGGTGACTGCGCCGCTCCCCGCACGAGCGGCCCGACCCGGTCGGCGAGCGGGTAGAACTCGCCCGAGGTGTGGTGCCGGGCCTCGATCACGCCGTCGGTGCAGAGCACCAGGACGTCGTCGGCGGCGAACGGCATGGCCAGGCTCTGCGGTTCGCCCTGCGCGAGCCGGCCGAGGCCGAGCGGCACCCACGGGTCGGGGGACTCGATGATGAGGGCGGTCCCGTCCCCGGTGACCTGGACGGGAGGGACGTGGCCGTAGTGCAGCAGCTCCACCGTCCCGGGTGCCTTGAACTCGGCGAACAGCGCCGTGGTGAACTCCCCGTCCGGCACGTGCCGCTCCACGCTGGCCTCGATCCGGGCGGCGACCCCCCGCAGCCCGCTCTCGTCGTAGGCCGCCTCCCGGAAGGCGCCGAGCACGACGGCGGCGGTCTGCACCGCGCCCAGCCCCTTGCCCCGGACGTCGCCGACCAGGACCCGGGTGCCGTGCGGTGTCTCCAGGACGGAGTAGAGGTCACCGCCGATCCGGGCCTCGTCGGCGGCCGAGGCGTACCGGACGGCGAGCCGCAGCGGCCCGACCGCGGCCTCGGGAGTGCGCAGCAGGGCGCGCTGGGCGGCCTCGGCGACGGAGCTGACGGCCGCGAAGGCGGCGGCCCGGCGCATCCTGATGTGCGCGACCCAGGCGCTGAACACGGTCAGCACGAGGTAGCTGATCATCGCGCCGAACAGGAACCGCTCGTCGTTGATGTTGTCGACCTGGTCGTAGTGGCTCAGCCCGAACACGGCGAGCAGTCCGAGGAAGCAGACCAGCAGCAGCTCACGGGGTTTGAGGGTGAGCGCGGCGATCGACGGGACGACCGTCATCAGCGGTGCCAGGTACCGGTCCTTGCCGGAGAGGAAGTCGGCGAGCCCCACCAGCAGGATGGCGAGCAGCGCCGGGGCCGCGCGCCGGCGCCAGGAGATGTCCTGGAGGTCGGCGGCCAGCAGCGCGCTGCGCCGTCGGGCCGGCGCGATCGCACCGGCCGTCAGGTCCACGGGAGACTGGGCTCGGCGGGTCCGGAACACCTTTCGAACATAACGGACGATCTAGGTACCCGCGCTGCGCCCGCGCGCTCGGCGGACCGCCGCACGGGCGGGGGCCCGAGACACGCCGTCCGGCTTTCGGGCGGCTATTCGGACGCACCGTGCCGGTCCGCATACTCTCTGTAATCGGGCCGCCATCCCGGTGCGGCCCGCGACACGGATTCCCCCAGGCTCCGGAATACCCGGTGGGGGTATGGTGTTGTGAGCAGACAGAGCCCGGACGCAGGTCCGCGGCAGCCACTTCCCGGAGGTCCCGATGTCCAGCACCACCACCTACACCGTCACCGGTATGAGCTGCGGCCACTGCGAGAAGTCGGTCAGCTCCGAGGTGTCCGCCATCCCCGGTGTGACGGAGGTGGCCGCCGACGCCAAGGCCGGCACGGTCACGGTCTCCTCGGCGGCCCCGCTGGACGAGAACCAGGTGCGCGCCGCCGTCGACGAGGCCGGCTACGAGCTGGTCGGCCGCTCGGCCTGAGCAGCGCCACGGCGGGGGCGCACCACCCCGTGCCCCCGCCGTACGCTTCCGATCAGGAGGACAGGAGAAACAGATGAGCACCACCACCACTCCCGAGAGCGCCGCCACGGCGAGTGAGCGCATCGAGCTCGCGATCGGGGGAATGACCTGCGCCTCCTGCGCGGCCCGGATCGAGAAGAAGCTCAACCGGATGGACGGTGTCGAGGCCACCGTGAACTTCGCCACCGAGCGCGCCCGCGTCGACTTCGGGCCCGGGGTGAGCGTCGCCGACCTGATCGCCACCGTCGAGCGGACCGGCTACACCGCCGAACCCCCCGCCCCGCCCGCCGCCGAGCCGCAGGGCCCGGGCCCCGAAGCGGCCACGGCCCCCGACCCGCTCCGCGAGCGGCTGCTGATCAGCGCCGTGCTCACCGTCCCGGTGGTCCTGCTCTCGATGGTCCCCGCCCTGCAGTTCGACAACTGGCAGTGGCTCGCCTTCGCACTGACCGGCCCCGTCGTCGTGTACGGCGGTCTGCCCTTCCACCGGGCCGCCTGGACGAACCTGCGGCACGGCGCCGCCACCATGGACACCCTGGTCTCGCTCGGCACCCTGGCCGCGTTCGGCTGGTCGGTGTGGGCACTGTTCTTCGGCCACGCCGGGATGACCGGCATGCGGCACGAGTTCTCGCTCGCGGTCGGCCGCGGCGACGCCTCGTCCTCGCTCTACCTGGAGACGGCCGCCGCCGTCACCGTGCTGATCCTGCTCGGCCGCTGGCTGGAGGCCCGCTCCAAGCGGCGGGCCGGCGCGGCGCTGCACGCCCTGCTCGACCTCGGGGCGAAGGACGTCGCCGTCCTGGAGGGCGGGCGCGAGGTGCGGCTGCCGGTCGGGCGGCTCGCCGTCGGGATGCGCTTCGTGGTGCGCCCCGGCGAGAAGATCGCCACCGACGGCGTCGTCGTCGAGGGCAACTCCGCGGTGGACGCCTCCATGCTGACCGGCGAGTCCGTCCCCACCGAGGTCGCGGCCGGCGACCCGGTGACGGGCGCCACCGTCAACGCGGGCGGCCGCCTGGTGGTCGAGGCCACCCGGGTCGGTGCCGACACCCAGCTGTCGCGCATGGCGAAGCTCGTCGAGGAGGCGCAGAACGGCAAGGCCTCGGCGCAGCGCCTGGCCGACCGCATCTCGGCGGTCTTCGTCCCCGTGGTCATCCTGATCGCGCTCGGCACCCTCGTCGGCTGGCTGCTGGTGAGCAACAGCCCGACCGAGGCCTTCACCGCGGCGGTGGCCGTCCTGATCATCGCCTGCCCCTGTGCGCTGGGCCTGGCCACGCCGACGGCGCTGATGGTCGGCACCGGCCGGGGCGCCCAGCTGGGCATCCTGATCAAGGGCCCCGAGGTGCTGGAGACCACCCGCCGGGTCGACACCATCGTGCTGGACAAGACCGGCACCGTCACCACGGGCCGGATGGCGCTCACCGCCGTCCACACCGTGCCCGGCGTCACCGAGACCGAGGCACTGCGGCTGGCCGGCGCGCTGGAGCACGCCTCCGAGCACCCGGTCGCCGCCGCGATCGCCGCGGCCGCCGCCGACCGGGTGGGCGGGCTCCCCGCCGTCGAGGGCTTCCGGAACGTGCCCGGCCTGGGCGTCCAGGGCGTGGTCGAGGGCCATGCCGTGGTCGCCGGCCGCGAGGCCCTGCTGGCGGACTCGGCACAGCACCTGCCGCCCGCCCTGGCCGAGGCCAAGGCGGCCGCCGAGGCGGCCGGCCGCACTGCGGTCGCGGTCGGCTGGGACGGCGAGGCCCGGGCCGTCCTGGTGGTCGCCGACACGGTGAAGCCCACCAGCGCGCAGGCGATCGCCGAGCTGCGGGCGCTGGGCCTGCGGCCGGTGCTGCTGACCGGTGACAACCGGCGGGTCGCCGAGGCGGTCGCGGCCGAGGTCGGCATCGACCCGGCGGACGTGATCGCCGAGGTCCTGCCGGAGGACAAGGTCGCCACCGTCCGCAGGCTGCAGGCCGAGGGCCGGTCGGTGGCGATGGTCGGCGACGGCGTGAACGACGCGGCCGCCCTCGCCCAGGCCGACCTGGGCCTGGCGATGGGCACCGGCACGGACGCGGCGATCGAGGCCGGCGACCTGACACTGGTCCGCGGCGACCTGCGCTCGGCGGCCGACGCGATCCGGCTCTCCCGGCGGACGCTGGGCACCATCAGGGGCAACCTGTTCTGGGCCTTCGCCTACAACGTGGCGGCGATCCCGCTGGCCGCCGCCGGGCTGCTCAACCCGGTGGTGGCGGGCGCCGCGATGGCCTTCTCCTCGGTCTTCGTGGTCACCAACAGCCTCCGGCTGCGCCGCTTCAGGGCGGCCGCGGCCTGAGCGCCCCGCACGATCGCCCGCGGGCCCGTACCGGCACCGGTACGGGCCCGCGGCGTCCGTGCGGCCGGTCTCAGCGCCCGAGCAGTTCGCCGCCGTTGAGGTGGAGGATCTCGCCGGTGATGAAACCGGCTTCGGCCGAGGCCAGGAAGTGGACGGCCGCGGCGACCTCGCCGGTCTCGCCGATCCGGCCGAGCAGCGTGCGGGCCGCCCGGCGGGCGACCTCCGCCTCGTCCAGCCGGGGCCCGAAGAACTCGGTGCCCGCGACCGTGCCCGGCGCCACGATGTTGGCGGTGATCCCCGAGGGGCCGAGCTGGGCGGCCAGGAAGTGGTTCCAGGCGTGCAGGGAGGCCTTGGCGGCGCCGTACGAGCCGGCCCCGCGCAGGGCCGCGATCGAGCTGACGGTGATGACCCGGCCGGAGCCCTGGGTGAGCCGGTCCCGGATGGACTCGGTGAGCAGCACCACGGTCAGGACGTTGCGCTCGAAGTCCCCCCGCCAGCGGGCGACCATCGCGTGCGGCCCGGCGCCGTGCACGGTCTCGCGGCTGCCCGCGTTGTTGACCAGGACGTCGATCTCGGCGGGCAGTCCGAGCAGCGCGTGCTCCACGGCGTCCGGGTCGGCCAGGTCGCAGACCAGCGGGGTGACCCGGGCGCCGAGGTCGGCCGCGGCCTTCTCCAGTACGGCACGCCGGCGCCCGACGATCACGACCCGTTCGCCCGCCTCGGCGAACCTCCGCGCGATCTCGAACCCGATGCCGGTGCCACCACCGGTGACGACGACGTTCCTGGCCATCTGCGCACTCCCTCCCCGGCCCGGCCTCCGCGCTACCGATGTGCGGGCGGTCCGTACCGGAATGACACGATTCCTATCACGCTGGGTCGCCGTGACTGCGGGGAGGGTGACGTCTGCCGTTGTTGATGATGTGGTATGGCACCGGCACCACATGCACACGGAGCGTGGCGAGAGACAGCTCACACCCCCCGGTCGTAACTTTGTGAGGGCTGATACGTCTTAGCTTTGTAGTGCGGCAGTTTTCCGGAGCGCGGCGACAGGGCGGAGCCCGTCGCGTCGCCACGCCACCCGGCTGCCGCCGACGGGGCTCCGGCGGGCCCCGGGACGACTGTCGACTCATCGGCGGTCATCGCGCACGACGCCGGGGTGCGGCAGGACAGGGGCGCTTTGAGCGGCCGCCCCTGCCCGCAGCCGCCCCCGGGCGTCGTGCGCCGAACACGGCACGCGCACACGCGAAGGGCCCGGCCGCACCACCCCTGGGGAGTGGTGCGGCCGGGCCCTCGGCAGCCGGTACGGGCTGCGGCCGGACGACGGGCTCAGCGCTCGTCGAGTCCGACGAAGTCGCGGATCTCGGTGCCGGTGTAGATCTGACGCGGGCGGCCGATGCGGCTCGTCGGGTCGTTGATCATCTCGTGCCAGTGGGCGATCCAGCCCGGCAGCCGGCCGAGCGCGAACAGCACGGTGAACATGCTGGTCGGGAAGCCCATGGCGCGGTAGATCAGGCCGGTGTAGAAGTCCACGTTCGGGTAGAGCTTGCGCGAGACGAAGAAGTCGTCGCTGAGCGCGTGCTCCTCCAGCTTGAGCGCGATGTCCAGCAGCTCGTCGGATTTACCGAGCTGGGCCAGCACCTCGTGGGCGAGGCCCTTGACGACCGCGGCACGCGGGTCGAAGGCCTTGTACACGCGGTGACCGAAGCCCATGAGCTTCACGCCGTCCTCGCGGTTCTTGACCTTGCGGATGAAGGAGTCGACGTCGCCGCCGTCCTTCTGGATCTGCTCCAGCATCTCCAGCACGGCCTGGTTGGCGCCGCCGTGCAGCGGACCCCAGAGCGCCGAGATGCCCGCCGAGATCGAGGCGAACTGGTTGGCGTGGCTGGAGCCGACCAGGCGCACGGTGGACGTCGAGCAGTTCTGCTCGTGGTCCGCGTGCAGGATCAGCAGCTTGTCCAGCGCGTTGACGACGACCGGGTTGAGCTCGTAGTTCTCCGCGGGGACGGCGAAGGTCATCCGCAGGAAGTTCTCGACGTAGCCGAGGTCGTTGCGCGGGTAGACGAACGGCTGGCCGACCGACTTCTTGTAGGCGTAGGCCGCGATGGTCGGCAGCTTCGCCAGCAGGCGGACGGTCGACAGGTGGCGCTGGCCCGCGTCGAACGGGTTGTGGCTGTCCTGGTAGAACGTCGACAGGGCGCCGACCACCGAGGACAGCATCGCCATCGGGTGCGCGTCCCGGGGGAAGCCCTGGTAGAAGCGCTTGACGTCCTCGTGCAGCAGCGTGTGCTGGGTGATCTCGTTGCTGAAGATCGCCAGCTGGTCGGCGTTCGGCAGCTCACCGTTGATCAGGAGGTACGCGGTCTCGATGAAGGTGGCCTTCTCGGCCAGCTGCTCGATCGGGTAGCCGCGGTAGCGCAGGATGCCGTTGTCGCCGTCCACGAAGGTGATCGCGGACTTGTAGGCGGCGGTGTTGCCGAAGCCGTTGTCCAGGGTCACCAGGCCGGTCTGCGGGAGCAGCTTCGAGATGTCGAAGCCGGCGTTGCCCGCAGTGCTCTCGACGACGGGGTACTCGTACTCGCCGCCCTGGTACCGCAGTACTACAGCGTCTGGACTGTTCTCGCTCACGCTCTTCCTCACCGACGAAATGAATTCTCATCCAAGGTGCCCTGACTGTCTCCACCATCCCCCATCTGGCGGACAGTTGCGCACCCGGGGTGACCCGAAAGGGCCGTCCCCTACAAAAGCCGTCGACGCAGCCGGTATGAACCGGACAAGATCGGCACACACTAGGCTCTGCCCTAAATCTCTTCACGTCAAGAGAACTCTAGAGCCAAGGGACCGGTTGGAGAATCATCCAGTTGCCAACCGGTAACCCAGCGCGGAGTGCCTGCGACCTGCACTGACCGTCCGCACGGCCTGTCCGATCGCCTTCCGTGACCCCACCAGCACAACGAGTTGTTTTGCCCTGGTCACGGCCGTGTAGAGCAGGTTTCGCTGCAGCATCGTCCACGCCGAGGTGGTGACCGGAATCACCACGGCGGGGTACTCGCTGCCCTGCGACCGGTGGATCGTCACGGCGTACGCGTGCGCCAGCTCGTCCAGCTCGTCGAAGTCGTACGGGATCTCCTCGTCCTCGTCGGTGAGCACCGTGAGCCGCTGGTCGTCCACGCTGAGCGAGGTCACCACTCCGACCGTCCCGTTGAAGACGCCGCTCCGGCCCTTCTCGTAGTTGTTCCTGATCTGGGTGACCTTGTCCCCCACCCGGAACGTCCGCCCGCCGAACCGGCGCTCGGGCAGGCCTTCGCGCCCCGGCGTGACCGCCGCCTGGAGGAGCGTGTTCAGATTGCCCGCGCCGGCCGGACCGCGGTGCATCGGCGCCAGCACCTGGATGTCCCGGCGCGGATCCAGCCCGAACTTCTGCGGGATCCGGCGCGCCACCACGTCCACCGTCAGGCCGGCCGCCCGCTCCGTGTCGTCCTCCACGAACAGGAAGAAGTCCGCCAGGCCCTCCGTGCGCGGCGGCAGCCCCTCGTTGATCCGGTGCGCGTTGGTCACCACCCCCGACTCCTGCGCCTGCCGGAAGATCCTGGTCAGCCGCACCGAGGGCACCGGGCTGTCCCCCGACAGCATGTCCCGCAGCACCTCGCCCGCGCCGACCGACGGCAGCTGGTCCACATCCCCCACGAACAGCAGGTGCGCCCCCGGCGCCACCGCCTTGACCAGCTTGTTCGCCAGGATCAGGTCAAGCATCGAGGCCTCGTCCACCACCACCAGATCGGCGTCCAGCGGACGGTCCCGGTCGTACGCCGCCTCCCCGCCCGGCCGCAGCTCCAGCAACCGGTGCACGGTGGACGCCTCCGCCCCCGTCAGCTCCGACAGCCGCTTCGCCGCCCGGCCGGTCGGCGCCGCCAGCACCACCTTGGCCCGCTTCGCCAGCGCCAGCGCCACGATCGACTTCACCGTGAACGACTTGCCGCAGCCCGGACCGCCCGTCAGCACCGCGACCTTCTTCGTCAGCGCGAGCCGCACCGACTGCTCCTGCTCGGGCGCCAGCTCGGCCCCCGTCCGCCTGGCCAGCCAGGCCAGCGCCGCCGTCCAGTCCACGTCCGCGAAGCCCGGCATCCGGTCCACGTCCGCCCGGAGCAACCGCAGCACCTGGTTGGACAGCGAGATCTCCGCCCGGTGGAACGGCACCAGGTACACCGCCGTCACCGGCTGGCCGCCCTCCCCCGGGACGGACTCCCGGACCACCCCCTCGGCCGCCACCAGCTCGGCCAGGCAGTCGATCACCAGCCCCACGTCCACCTGGAGCAGCTTCACGCCGTCCGCGATCAACCGCTCCTCGGGGAGGTAGCAGTGGCCCTGGTCGCTGCTCTGCGACAGCGCGTACTGCAGGCCCGCCTTCACCCGCTCCGGGCTGTCGTGCGGGATGCCCACGGCCTGCGCGATCCGGTCCGCCGTCAGGAAGCCGATGCCCCAGACGTCCGACGCCAGCCGGTACGGCTCGTTCTTCACCACCCCGATCGAGGCGTCGCCGTACTTCTTGAAGATCCGCACCGCCAGCGAGGTCGACACCCCGACGCCCTGCAGGAAGACCATCACCTCCTTGATGGACTTCTGCTCCTCCCAGGCCGCGGCGATCTTCTTCGTGCGCTTCGGCCCCAGCCCCGGCACCTCGATCAACCGGGCCGGCGCGTTCTCGATCACCTCCAGGGTGTCCACCCCGAAGGCCTCCACGATCCGCTCCGCGAACCGCGGCCCGATGCCCTTGATCAGCCCCGACCCCAGATAGCGCTGGATGCCCTGGATCGTCGCCGGCAGCACCGTCGTGTAGTTCTCCACCACGAACTGCTTGCCGTACTGCGGGTGCGAGGCCCACCGCCCGAACAGCCGCAGCGACTCCCCCGGCTGCGCGCCCAGCAGCGCGCCCACCACCGTCAGGAGATCGTTGGCCCCGCGCCCGGTGTCGACCCGCGCGACGGTGTACCCCGTCTCCTCGTTGGCGTACGTGACCCGCTCCAGCACCCCGTCCACCTGGGCGAGCTGACGCGGAACCGCCGGTTGCTGCGTGGCCACGGAACCCCCTAGCCGGTACGGGTGACCATCCGCTACGCACCGTACCGCCCCGGTCCGACAACCCGGGCATCGCGCCCAGCCGGGGCATCGCGCCCGCGCTGCGGTTCCCCGCCCCCGGTGGAAGGCTGGGACACGGCGGGGGACCAAGTCACCGGGCTCGTCCCGGCGCCCACCCGAGGAGCTGCGCCGCCATGCTCACCACCGACTACGTGCCCGGCTCCCCCAACTGGCTCGACCTCGCCGCCCCCGACCCGGAGGCCTGCGCCTCCTTCTACACCGCCCTGTTCGGCTGGACCTTCGCCTCGGCCGGCCCGGCGGCCGGCGGCTACGGCTTCTTCCAGCAGGACGGCCGGACGGTCGCCGCGCTGGGCCCCCTCACCGAGGGGGGCGGCCGCCCGGGCTGGACGGTCTACTTCAACACTCCGGACGCCGACCGGACGACCGCCCTGGTCGAGAGCGCCGGCGGCCGGGTCCGCTTCGCACCGTTCGACGTCTTCACCAACGGCCGGATGGCCGGCTACACCGACCCGACCGGCGCCGACTTCGCCGTGTGGCAGCCGCACGACACCGTCGGCCTGGACGCCGTGAACGACCCGGGTTCCCTCTGCTGGACGGAGTGCTACAGCACCGACGCCCAGGCGGCGAAAGCGTTCTACCGGGCCGTCTTCGACTGGCAGGAGCAGGACGTGCCGTTCGGCGGCAACACCTACACCGTGCTCACCCCGGCCGGCGGCGGCTCCGACGACGGCCAGGGCGGCATCATGCAGCTCGGTCCCGAACAGACCGCGGCGGGCACCGGCTCGCACTGGCTCCCCTACTTCGAGGTGACCGACCCGGACGCCTGCGCCGCCCGGGCGGAGAAACTCGGGGCCACCCTGCGCATCGCTCCCATGGACGTCCACGGGGTCGGCCGGCTCGCCCAGCTCATCGACCCGTACGGAGCGGTCCTCGCCGTCATCAGGAGTGCCCTGCCCGGGCAGTGAGGCCCCCTCAGCGCCCGGCCTCGCGCAGGCGGGGGTGCAAGGAAGGCCCTGGCCCCTCCGGGCTCCTCAGGTGCGCACCGGCGGCTCGCCTAAGGTGTTGGCCATGACAGACCTGAAGATCCGCCGCGCCACCGAGGACGACCTCCCGGCCATCGTGGCGATGCTCGCGGACGACCAGTTGGGCTCCACCCGCGAGACCCCGGACGACCTCACCCCGTACCTGGCGGCCCTCGCCCGGATCAACAGCGACCCGCACCAGCACCTCATGGTCGCCGACCGCGACGGCCGGGCCGTCGCCACCCTCCAACTGACTCTCATCCCGGGCATCTCCCGCAGGGGCTCCACCCGGACGATCATCGAAGGCGTCCGCGTCGACGCCGACGAGCGCGGCAGCGGACTGGGCACCGAACTGATCCGGTGGGCGATCGACAGGTCGCGCGACCTCGGGGCCAACCTCGTCCAGCTCACCTCGGACGCGACCCGCACCGATGCACGCCGCTTCTACGAACGCCTGGGATTCACCGCGTCCCACCTCGGCTTCAAACTGCCGCTGTGACCCGTCCGGCGCCGAACTCCCCGGCGCCGGCGCGCGGTACGTGCCCGGAAACGCAGAGAAGCCCCGCCGGTTACCCGGCGGGGCTTCTCTAGAAAAATTGTTCGGCGGCGTCCTACTCTCCCACAGGGTCCCCCCTGCA
>NZ_JBHUWW010000205.1:0-10744 GCF_042669755.1 Kitasatospora sp. NPDC057223
CCGCTACGCCACGGGGTAGCGGTCGCCGAGGGCCGGGTGGTCCGGCTGCCGGGTGCCGAACAGCGCGACGAGGTCGTCCGCGACCTGGAGCAGCACGTCCCGCCCCTCGACCGCGTCCGCCCACTCGGGCGGCAGCCCCGAGGCGCCGTGCACCGCGCCGACCAGGTTGCCGCAGACGGCGCCGGTGGAGTCGCTGTCACCGGAGTGGTTCACCGACAGCAGCAGCGCCCGCCGGGCGCCGTCGGGGCCGTCGCCGCCCGCGAGCGCGCAGTACACCGCGATGGCCAGGCACTCCTCGGCGATCCAGCCGAGTCCGACCCGCTCCACCCAGTCGGCGTCCGGGCTGCCCTGGTCGGCCAGCAGGACGGCCCGCCGCAGGGCCTTCACCGTCTCCTCGGAGCCGGGCCAGGCGGCGGTCTGCTCGATGGTCTCCTCGACGGCCGTCCGCAGAGCGGCCCCGGCGGTGACCCGCTCGACCAGCGCCGCGAACGCGCCGGCCGCCAGGTACCCGGTCGGGTGTCCGTGGGTGAGCTGCCCGCACTGCGCGGCCAGCGCGAACGCCTGCTCGACGCCGAGCCGGGCCAGCCCGAACGGCGCCGACCGCATGACCGTCCCGCAGCCCTTGGAGTGCGCGTTGACGGGCCCCGGCTGCCCGAACACGGCCGGCGCCTCGAACACCTGGTGGTCACCGGCCCCGCTCATGCACGCGTTGCCGGGCGCCCGCCGCGCGTACAGGAACGGCTGCCGCAGCAGCCACCCGTCGTACGGGCGCGCCGGCTCGGCGGCCGGCCCGTCCTGTCCCTGGGTCAGGAACCAGCGCCGGTAGGCCTCGTGGACGGCCTCCGGCACCGAGCCGCCGCCGCCCGACCAGCCCCGGACGAAGCCGCGGATCATGCCCTCGGCCGAGAACAGCGTCATCTGGGTGTCGTCCGTGACCTGCCAGCCCCGCCGGCTCACCCGGCCGGTCACGCCGGCCGGTCCGTACTGCTCCCGGATGTCGTCCAGGTGCAGGAACTCCACCGGCCAGCCGAGAGCGTCACCCAGCGCGCCGCCCAGCAGCGATCCCCGTACCCGGTCCGCGTACTCCGTCCCCGAAGCCGTCCCTGAAGCCGTCACCAATGCCGCCCCTTGTGGTCATTGCCGCTCCGTCAGCGGCGGATGGCCCCGGCCCGTCCGTGCAGCGCGGCGCGGTCGGCGGCGGCGCGGCCGGCTGCCCAGCCCTCACCGTCGCTCACCCGCACCCGCTGCGAGGTCAGCTTCGGGAACATCCGCCCGATCGTCGCATCCACCTCCTGCTCGCGGGCGGCCAGGGCGGGCAGCAGCCGCTCGTCGGGCACGAGCTGCTCGGCGGTGCCGTCCTCGCGCAGGCGCCTGCCGACGGCGGCGTCCTTGGTGGCCTGCTCCGTCGCGGTGGTCAGCCGCTCGCGGATCCGCGAGGCGTAGGCGACCAGGAACGACTGCCGGAACGCCTTGGTGCGCGAGGCGCCGTCCAGGTGCTGGCGGCTGCCGGCCTTGTGCATCGCCGCCGTCGCCTGCACCAGCAGCGAGGTGTACAGCAGCTCCACGCCGTCGAGGTCGGCGTCGAAGCCGACGATGGTGCAGAAGCCGAACTCCTTCGCCCACACCACCCGGCAGCGGTTGGCGGCGGCCACCGCGTCCAGCAGCATCGTCTTGGGCACTTCGTACGGGCTGTCGACGCCGATCCGCACCGCCGCCGGGGTGTCCTTGGCGTCGGCGGTGACGGCGAGCAACGCCTCGTCGATGCTGTGCTGCGCCATCAGCTGCTGGGCCTTGGCGGTGAGCGCCTCGGCCTCCTCCGGGTACTCCGTCGACTCGGCCTTGGCGAGCAGCGCCCGGATCCGCGACAGCATCCGGGGTTCACCGGTGACCGGCCCGCTCGGCCGCTCGACCCTGGGGCCCTGGCCGGGGATCGCGCCGACCGGCTGGACGGGCGGCAGGTGCCCCCACGTCCGCAGCAGCTCCAGGGCGGTGGTGGCCAGCGCGAAGCGGTCCAGCCGGTGCCGGTCGGCGAAGGCTGTGAGGTAGCTCTCGTCGCCGTCCCACCAGACCTCGGCGGCCAGCTCGCGCAGCTGCTCGTGCCAGCGCCGGTCCAGGGTGGCGGCGGGGTGCCGGCGCCCCTCGGCGGCGATCAGGTCCACGGCGAGCGCCAGGTGCACGGGCTTCAGCTCCCGGCGCACCACCCGCACCAGGTCGGCCGGGCGCCACCCGGCGGACCAGCACCGCCCGACGGCGGTGTCGGCGTACGCCAGCAGCGCCCGGCTGACCGCCGGCCACTGCCCGGGGGCGGCGGCGAGTATCGACGCCCCGGTGTCCAGGGCGAGGTCCAGCTGCTCCGCCGGCGCGGCCACCACCCGGTGCACCGCCTGCTCCAGCAGCCCGCCGACGGCCTGGTCCGGCCCGGTGTCCTGCTGCTGCCTGCGCTTGCCCACGGTGAATCTGCTTTCGCTGCGTCCGGTGTCCGGGGCGGTCGGCCCTCCCTGCCATGATGCCGGAGTGCGCGGCGCGTCCCGTCCGCCCGGAGCCGCCCGGGCTCAGCGCTCGATGGCCTTGGCCAGGATCTCGGGCAGCCGGCCGGGCAGCCGGGCGGCGGCCAGCCGCACGCCGAGGGCGGCCGCGGCGGCGCCCCAGAGCGGGCCGAGCAGGAAGGCGGGCCAGGCCGGGCCGTCGGTGACCAGCGCCCACAGGACGTAGCCGCCGACCGGGAGGCTGAGCAGCAGCACGCCGACCATCGAGCCGAAGGTGTTGAGCAGGGTCAGCCCGCTCTGGCCGGGGGCGGCGTTGCGCATCGGGTTGCTGTCGGCGGGCATGGTGTACGGCGCGACGACGCTGAACAGGGCGCCGAGGCCGATGCCGCAGCCCAGCACGGACAGGGCCAGGCCGAGGGCCGGGGCGAGCCCGGCCCAGTCCCCGGTGGCGCCGGCCAGCACCGGCGCGAGCACCAGCAGGACGGGGACGGCGTAGCAGAGGACGGCGTAGGCGCGCCCGCGCAGCTCCTCCCGGGCGTCCGCGGTGGTGGTGATGGTGCTCGCGACCATCCAGAACGCCGAGCCGTCCATCCCGAACAGGTTGATCATCTGGAGTCCGAGGAACACCCCGGCCAGCACCAGCAGGTAGACGCTGGACCAGCCCTGGACGACCGACAGGACGCAGAGCACCAGCGTCATCCCGATGCTGGTGAACACGGCGGCCTTGGCGCGCGGCTCCCGCCAGGCGTACCGCAGGTGGCGCTGCATCACCGCGCCCGTCCGGCCCGCGGGCAGGAAGCCCCAGCGCCGGGACGTCGCGACGCCGCGCGACACCTCCAGGGTGGAGGCGTCGGCGGTGACCATCAGCTGCTGGAGGCTGCCCAGCCACCAGCGCAGCAGCAGCGCCAGCAGGGCGGCGGCGGCCGCGAGTTGCAGGGCGGCGAGGCCGTACTGCCCCTGCCCGGCGGTGCGGGCGGCGTCCAGCGCGCTGAGCGGCGGCACCCAGCGCAGGACGGCCGCGAACGGTGCGAACGGGCTGAGGTCCAGCGAACCGCCGGGGTGGTTGAGGGTGCTCTGGAGGGTGAGGTTGCCGATCTGGGTGAGCAGCGCGAAGAGCAGTCCGCCGAAGATGGCGAAGTCCTTGCCGCGCCGGCTGGAGAGCAGCCGGGCGTTCCCGGCGGCGACCGCCCGGGACAGCGTGACGAGGCTCACCACGGTGAGCGGTACGCCGAGCACGGCGACCACGGCCGAGGCGGCGCCGTGCGCACCGGCCAGTGCGGCGCCGGTCAGCACCACCAGCGAGACCACCGGGCCCGGGCCGATCAGCGCGGCGAGCGCCGAGCCCTGCAGCATCGGCCAGGGTCGCAGCGGCAGCATGGTGAGCCGGGTGGGGTCGGCGCTCTCGTCGCTGGCGAACAGGAACAGCGGCAGCGAGGCCCAGCCGATGGTGAGGGCGCCGGCCACCATGACGGCGGCGTCCGCGGCCCCGGCCCGGCCGTTCAGCAGGGCGAGGCCGAGGGCGAACCCGGCGGCGAACAGCACGCCGAGGACGCCGCCGACGACGTAGACGGCGGCCCGGCCGGGGCTGCGCCGCAGGCCGTTGCGGAGCAGCCGCAGCTTGAGCGAGACGAGGGCGCCGACGACCTGCCGGCCCTCGGGGACGGCGGTGGTGCTCACCGGTCACCGCCGAGCCAGCCGAGCGCCTGGCCGTCGTCCTCGCGGACGCCGATCAGGTCGAGGAAGGCGGCGTGCAGCGAGCGCCCGCCGCGGACGTCGTCCAGCGGGCCGCGGGCGATCACCTGGCCGGCGTTCACCACGGCGACCCAGTCGCAGAGCTGCTCGACGAGTTCCATCACGTGGCTGGAGAACACCACCGTGCTGCCCGCCGCCGCGTACCGCTTGAGCACGCCGCGGATGGTCTGCGCGGAGACCGGGTCGACGCCCTCGAACGGCTCGTCGAGGAAGAGCACGTCCGGGTTGTGCAGCAGCGCGGCGGCGAGGCCGATCTTCTTGCGCATGCCGGTCGAGTAGTCGGCGACCAGCTTGTCGGCGTCGCCCGAGAGGTCGAGGACGCCGAGCAGCTCCTCGGCCCGGCGGTCCACCTCGGCGCCGGGCAGCCCGCGCAGCCGTCCGTTGTACTGGAGCAGTTCGCGCCCGCTGAGCCGCTCGAACATCCGCAGGCCCTCGGGGAGGATGCCGATCCTGGCCTTGACGGCGACCGGGTCGGCCCAGACGTCGGCGCCGTGCACCAGGACGGTGCCCTCGTCCGGGCGCAGCAGGCCGGTGGCCATCGACAGGGTGGTGGTCTTGCCCGCGCCGTTCGGGCCGACCAGGCCGATGAACGACCCGGCGGGGAGTTCCAGGCTGAGCCCGGCCACGGCGGCCTGCTTGCCGAAGCGCTTCCACAGGTTGTGGATACTGACGGCGGCGGTGCTGGACGGCGGCGGGGTGGACGCCTGCATGGGGGCCTTCTCCGGAATTCGCGGGCGGACGGGGCCTTCCAGCCTCCCATTCGTCCGGCGGCCCGCTCCTGACCTGCACGATCCGGGCGTGTCTGGGCCAAATGGGTGAGTGTGGGTCAATCGCGGGTGCGGCCCGCCGAACTCGGTGTCCACTTCGGCAACTACTCAGGGCCGTCCTTCGTCCTGCACTATGAGAACAGCGAGCGCGCGCGGCGTGCCGGGGCGTCGGGAGGTGGCCGGATGGCCGTACAGCCGTGGGGTCCGCAGGGCCCCGGGTACGGGAAGCCCCCGGCCCACCTGCCCCCTCAGCCGTACCCGCAGCCCTGGCAGCCCGCCCAGACCCCGCAGGCGGCGATGCGCGCCGCCCACACCGACCGGGACCGCACGGTCGACGTCCTGAAGGCCGCGTACGCGGAGGGGCGGCTCTCCGCCGAGGAGTACTCCCAGCGCTTCGACGCCGCCAACCGCGCGCAGACGTACGGTCAGCTGTCGCAGATCGTCGCCGACCTGCCGTCCGGCCCGATGGTGCTGCCGATGGGCGGCGCCGTCCCGGTCGTCCCGCCGACCTTCCTGGCGCAGCCGCCGGCGATGATGATGGCCGCCCCGCGGCCGACGAACGGCCTGGCGATCGCCTCACTGGTGCTGGGCCTGCTGTGCCTGCCCACCGGTGGCACGCTGGCGGTGCCCGCCGTGGTCTGCGGACACCTCGCGAGGGCGCAGATCCGCAGGACCGGCGAGGACGGCGACGGGATGGCGACGGCCGGTCTGGTGATCGGCTGGCTGGCGATCGCCGGCTGGGCGATGTTCCTCCTGCTGATCACCGCGACCGTGGTCGGGTCCGGCTGACCGGCTGCGGCTGACCCCACCCGCCCGGACCTCGCCCGGCCGGCCCCGCCGAGTGGCCGCCGGCCCGTGTCTGTGATAGGGCGGTACGGAGGGGTTCGCAGTGCGGCGGCCACCGCCACGTCTCCCGGGCGTCATCCCGGGGATACCGGGGGGTACGCCGCGACCTGCGGCGTTGCATTTGTTTTGACCGCGCCCGATGCGCTAGGTACGCTCTGACCTTGTGCCTGGGGTGTCCCCGGGTCCTTGTGCGTGCAAGCACACCGGCCGCCGCGCCACGGCGAAGCGCTCTCCAGCGCCTCGCGCGCGCGAAGCGCCGCCGCTGCACATCAGCATCATGGGATTCCGCGATTCCTCCGGCGTCCGCGTCGGCTGCGAAGCCGGTGCGGGCCGGAAGAAGCCCAACACACCCGACCGCGTGGGTCGACCACGGGGCCGTGTGGGCTGGGAACACCGCAGGTTAGATCTACCAAGCGATGGCACACAGAAAACGGAGAAACGGTGCCTACGATCCAGCAGCTGGTCCGAAAGGGCCGGCAGGACAAGGTCGAGAAGAACAAGACTCCCGCGCTCAAGGGCTCGCCCCAGCGTCGTGGTGTTTGCACGCGTGTGTACACGACCACCCCGAAGAAGCCGAACTCGGCTCTCCGTAAGGTCGCCCGTGTGCGCCTCACCAGCGGGATCGAGGTCACCGCTTACATTCCGGGCGAGGGCCACAACCTGCAGGAGCACTCCATCGTGCTCGTGCGTGGCGGTCGTGTGAAGGACCTGCCGGGTGTGCGTTACAAGATCATCCGCGGTTCGCTTGACACCCAGGGTGTCAAGAACCGCAAGCAGGCCCGCAGCCGCTACGGCGCCAAGAAGGAGAAGTAAGAATGCCTCGTAAGGGCCCCGCCCCGAAGCGCCCGGTCATCATCGACCCGGTTTACGGCTCCCCTGTGGTGACGTCGCTGGTCAACAAGATCCTCCTGCACGGCAAGCGCTCCACCGCCGAGCGGATCGTGTACGGCGCCCTCGAGGGCGTCCGCGAGAAGACCGGTGCCGACCCCGTCGTCACGCTCAAGCGCGCGCTGGAGAACGTCAAGCCGGCTCTTGAGGTCAAGTCCCGCCGCGTCGGTGGCGCCACGTACCAGGTTCCGGTCGAGGTCCGTCCGGGCCGCGCCGCCACCCTGGCGCTGCGCTGGATGGTCGGTTACTCCCGCGCCCGTCGCGAGAAGACCATGACCGAGCGCCTGATGAACGAGATCCTCGACGCCAGCAACGGCCTGGGCGCTTCCGTGAAGCGTCGCGAGGACACCCACAAGATGGCCGAGTCCAACAAGGCCTTCGCGCACTACCGCTGGTAGTCCTAACCCCGTCACTAGACAGAGAGAGAACGAGCCACCATGGCTGCAACCTCCCTTGACCTTGCCAGGGTCCGCAACATCGGGATCATGGCGCACATCGACGCGGGCAAGACCACCACCACCGAGCGGATCCTGTTCTACACCGGTGTCTCGTACAAGATCGGTGAGGTCCACGATGGCGCTGCCACCATGGACTGGATGGAGCAGGAGCAGGAGCGCGGCATCACGATCACGTCGGCCGCGACGACCTGTCACTGGACGGTCGACGATGTCGACAACACCATCAACATCATCGACACCCCGGGTCACGTCGACTTCACCGTAGAGGTGGAGCGTTCGCTTCGCGTCCTCGACGGTGCCGTCACGGTGTTCGACGGTGTTGCCGGTGTCGAGCCCCAGTCCGAGACCGTGTGGCGGCAGGCTGACCGCTACGGCGTCCCGCGCATCTGCTTCATCAACAAGCTGGACCGCACGGGTGCCAACTTCTTCTTCTGCGTCGACACCATCGTGGAGCGCCTCAGCGCCACCCCGCTGGTGATGCAGCTCCCGATCGGTGCCGAGGCGGACTTCAAGGGCGTTGTCGACCTTGTCCGCATGAAGGCGCTGGTCTGGTCCGCCGAGGCCGCCAAGGGCGAGATGTACGACATCGTCGACATCCCGGCCGACCTGCAGGAGCAGGCCGCGGAGTACCGCGAGGCGCTCCTGGACACCGTGTCGAACGTCAGCGACGAGGTGATGGAACTCGCCATGGAGGGCGAGGACGTCCCCGAGGAGCTGCTGGTCGCCGCGATCCGCAAGGGCACCCTGGAGTCGGCGTTCACGCCGATCTTCTGCGGTACCGCGTTCAAGAACAAGGGCGTTCAGCCCCTGCTCGACGCGGTCGTCAAGTACCTGCCGTCGCCGCTGGACATCGAGTCCATCGAGGGCACCAAGCCCGGCGACGACACGGTCAAGATCTCCCGCAAGGCCTCGGACGACGAGCCGCTCGCCGCGCTTGCGTTCAAGATCATGTCCGACCCGCACCTGGGCAAGCTCACCTTCGTCCGGATCTACTCCGGGCGCCTTGAGGCCGGCACCGCCGTCCTCAACGCGGTGAAGGGCCGCAAGGAGCGCATCGGCAAGATCTACCGCATGCACGCGAACAAGCGTGAAGAGATCGAGTCGGTGGGCGCAGGCGACATCGTCGCCGTCATGGGTCTCAAGCAGACCACCACCGGTGAGACGCTGAGCGACGAGAAGCACCCGGTCATCCTGGAGTCCATGGACTTCCCGGCCCCGGTCATCCGCGTCGCGATCGAGCCGAAGTCGAAGGGTGACCAGGAGCGTCTGGGCACCGCGATCCAGCGGCTGGCCGAGGAGGACCCGTCCTTCCAGGTCAACACCGACGAAGAGACCGGCCAGACCATCATCGCGGGTATGGGCGAGCTGCACCTCGAGGTGCTGGTCGACCGTATGAAGCGTGAGTTCAAGGTCGAGGCCAACGTCGGCAAGCCGCAGGTCGCGTACCGCGAGACGATCCGCAAGGCCGTCGAGCGCATCGACTACACGCACAAGAAGCAGACCGGTGGCTCCGGCCAGTTCGCGAAGATCCAGATCGCGATCGAGCCGATCGAGTCCGGCGAGGGCTACGAGTTCGTGAACAAGGTCACCGGTGGCCGCGTTCCGAAGGAGTACATCCCCTCGGTCGACGCCGGTTGCCAGGAGGCCATGGAGTTCGGTGTCCTCGCCGGCTACCCGCTCCAGGGTGTCCGCGTGACGCTGCTCGACGGTGCCTCGCACGACGTCGACTCCTCCGAGCTGGCGTTCAAGATCGCCGGTTCGATGGCCTTCAAGGAAGGCGCCCGCAAGGCCGGTCCGGCCCTGCTGGAGCCGATGATGGCCGTCGAGGTCACCACGCCCGAGGACTACATGGGCGATGTGATCGGCGACATCAACTCTCGCCGTGGCCAGATCCGGTCCATGGACGAGCGTCATGGTGCCCGCGTCGTTTCGGCGCTGGTGCCGCTCTCCGAGATGTTCGGCTACGTCGGTGACCTGCGCAGCAAGACCTCTGGTCGCGCGAGCTACTCGATGCAGTTCGACTCGTACGCCGAGGTTCCGCGGAACGTGGCGGACGACATCATCGCCAAGGCCAAGGGCGAGTAACGTCCCGAATATCGGGATGTTCGCGAACCCTTAGGCTATTAGGAGGCAAACCCGGCGGGATCGGACACGATCCCGCCGGTGTCTCCGCCCCAATCCGCGGGACGGCATGGAGCGCAACCAGCGCTCCGTTCCCAACCCGATCAAAGACCAACTGACGTCGTACGGCGTACAGAATTGTCCTCAGGAGGACTGCAGTGGCGAAGGCGAAGTTCGAGCGGACGAAGCCCCACGTCAACATCGGCACCATCGGTCACATCGACCACGGTAAGACGACCCTTACCGCGGCGATCACCAAGGTGCTGCACGACGCGTACCCCGACATCAACCCCTTCACGCCGTTCGACCAGATCGACAAGGCGCCGGAGGAGCGGCAGCGCGGTATCACCATCTCGATCGCGCACGTCGAGTACCAGACCGAGGCGCGTCACTACGCCCACGTCGACTGCCCCGGTCACGCGGACTACATCAAGAACATGATCACCGGTGCGGCCCAGATGGACGGTGCGATCCTCGTCGTCGCCGCCACCGACGGCCCGATGCCGCAGACCAAGGAGCACGTGCTCCTGGCCCGCCAGGTCGGCGTGCCGTCGATCGTCGTCGCCCTGAACAAGGCCGACATGGTCGACGACGAGGAGATCCTGGAGCTCGTCGAGCTCGAGGTCCGCGAGCTGCTCTCCGAGTACGACTTCCCGGGCGACGACCTGCCGGTCGTGCGCGTCTCGGCGCTCAAGGCGCTCGAGGGTGACAAGGAGTGGGGCGAGAAGCTTCTCGGCCTCATGTCCGCGGTCGACGAGTTCATCCCGACCCCGGCCCGTGCCACCGAGCTCCCGTTCCTGATGCCGATCGAGGACGTCTTCACGATCACCGGTCGTGGCACCGTCGTCACCGGTCGTATCGAGCGTGGCATCCTCAAGGTCAACGAGACTGTCGACATCATCGGCATCAAGGAGACCAAGACCACCACCACGGTCACCGGCATCGAGATGTTCCGCAAGCTGCTCGACGAGGGCCAGGCGGGCGAGAACGTCGGTCTGCTCCTCCGTGGCATCAAGCGCGAGGACGTCGAGCGCGGCCAGGTCATCATCAAGCCGGGTTCGGTCACGCCGCACACCGACTTCGAGGCCCAGTCCTACATCCTGTCGAAGGACGAGGGTGGCCGTCACACCCCCTTCTTCAACAACTACCGCCCGCAGTTCTACTTCCGTACCACGGACGTGACCGGCGTCGTGACCCTCCCCGAGGGCACCGAGATGGTCATGCCGGGCGACAACACCGCCATGACGGTCGTGCTGATCCAGCCGATCGCCATGGAGGAGGGCCTGAAGTTCGCCATCCGTGAGGGTGGCCGCACCGTCGGCGCCGGCCAGGTCACCAAGATCCTCAAGTAATTGACGGTCTAGACCTGCCTGCACCACAGGCAAGGCGAGGGGCCCCGCACCCCGTCCGTGAGGACGGGGTGCGG
>NZ_JBHUWW010000206.1:0-10742 GCF_042669755.1 Kitasatospora sp. NPDC057223
CACGTCACAAACACAATCCCCTCACAATCGGTGTTTGTGTTTTTTAGTTGGGGCTTTTTTTGTTTTATCTCTCAGCGGCGGTGGGCCGCCGCGTACGACTCGGAGGGGCCGCCCCACGGGCGTTGTGGCACCTGCTGGGGAGCCTCAGTTGGTGTAGGGCTTGTCGTCGTTGTACAGGTGCATGCCCGGGATCTTCAGGGTGCCGCCGAACTGGCCGGCCTGGACGGCCTCCACCCCGGTCATCTCGATGTCGAGCGGGATCGGCACGGCGCCGATCAAGTCCCACAGCCAGCGCGGCAGGGTGTCCGGCGTGAGGGTGATCTCGCCCAGGTCGATCGGGATCGGCAGGCCCAGCAGCTTCGACAGATGCCCGGACAGCCGCTCGACGTACATCGTGACCGGGCCGTTGCGCATGGTCGAGGTGCTGCCGGCCGCCCCCTTGACGTGGAAGGTCTTGCCGTTGCCCTCCAGCGTCGACATGTCGAGGTTCTCGATGTCGACGCTCGCGACGGTGAACTTCAGGACGCGCTTCGTCCCGGTGGGGGTGTGCACGTCGTACACGCCGTTGAACACCGCGCCGTGCAGGCCCAGCCGGCTGCTCAGCAGCGTCCAGTTCTGCTCGGGCACGACGTCGCCGCCGGCCGCCTTCTGGGCGGTCACCGAGCGGGTGTCCACGACGCAGTTCGGGTCCGCCGTCGCCGCCGCGGAGGGCGTGGCCGGGGCGGACGGCGCGGCAGCGGCCTCCGCAGCGGGGCCGGCCGTGGCCGCGGGGCCCGCGGCGGTGGCCGGGGCCGACGCCGCCGCGGTGGGGGCGCCCTCCGGCTGCGCGGACGCGGCGGGCGAGGACACCGGGGCGGACTCCGCCGGGGACGCCGGCTGGGCGGACGCCGCACTGCCGGTCGCCTCGGCGGCCGGGGACGCGGCGGCCGGGGACGGCGAGGCGGACGGGCTCGGCGAGGCCGACGGGTGGACCAGGTTGCCGATGCCACCCACGATGTCGTCGATGATGCCGCTCTGCACCACGCCGGGCGCAGCCGCCGAACCGGCCGCCGGCACCACGTACGCGGCGCCGATGACCTGTCCGCCGCCGGCGGCGGCGGCCTTGGTGGCGGTGGCGGTCGGCTTGGCAGTCGCCTTCGGGGTCGGCTTCGCGGTCGCCTTGGAGGTCGGCCTCGCGGTCGCCGACGGCTTGGCGGTCGCGCTGGGCGAGGCGGTCGGCAGCCCCTGGGTGCCCGGCACCGGCGTGAGCTCGCTCTTCGGGACGGGCGTCTCCTGGAGCACGACGTCCGACCCGGTGTCGGGCGCGCTCGCGCAGGCCTTGCCCGCCGGGGTGTCGGCGGTCGCGAGCGACGGGCTGTAGACGGCGCCCATCAGCAGCGCCGTGGGCACCGCCGCCATCGCGAGTGCCCGGCCGCGCAGACGGCTGCGGGCGGAGATCCTGGGGGCCGCGTGCCGGGCGCCGCTGTCGGTGCGCTGCCCGGGTATCGGGGAGTCCGCGCGGTCGGTCCCGCTCACCGCGCCTCCTCCGGTTCCCCGGCCTGCGCGGGGATGACGCCCTGGACGGCAGTGGGCTCGTCGCCGAGTGCCCCGGCGTCGTGGTGGGCAGCGGGCTCGGCGGCGGGCTCAGCGGCCTCGGGCTCCTTGAGCGGCGCCCAGGCGACCATCAGGCCACCGCCCACCAGCCCGGGGATCAGCGCCAGGCCGAAGCCGGCCAGGTTGGAGACCGGGATCGAGACCAGGGTCAGCAACGTGGTCGCCACGCCCGCGAAGATCCGGCTCATGGGCTGGTACCAGGCGGTCAGGCCGAGCACCATCAGCAGGATGCCGATGATCAGCGAACCCGAGCCGGCGGTGGTGGACATCGCCACGGTCATGCCGTTGAACGAGAGCTTGGCGTAGGGGAAGTAGAGGATCGGGACGCCGGCGACCATGGCCAGCACGCCGGCCCAGAACGGACGCGTGCGGCGCCAGGTCCGGAACCTCAGCCGCAGGCGGGTGACGCCGCCGGCTTCGTCGGGCCACACGGGGGCGGTTGCGCTGGACATGATGCAGCTCCTCGATGGTGTCTACGAGGGAAGAAATGATGGAGCGGCCGGGAGCGGCAGTACTGCGCCGCCCCCGGCCTGGAAGAACCGTCATCCGGATGCGCCGGCCGACGCACCGTCAGAGCAGGCTCAGAAGCACTCGTTGCCCGCGCCGTCGCCGTTCTTCAGCGAGAGGCTCAGGCCGTTGAGCGTGAAGGTGCCGGCCGAGGTGGCCCGTGCGGTCTGCTGGACACCGGAGAGGTCCGCCACGTCGGCCGACTGCGCGAAACCGGAGGCACCGCTCGGCAGACCGGCGCCGCCCAGCTTCGCGTGACCCTGCCAGCCGTTGGTCGCCGTGCCCTTGAGGGTGGAGGCGTCCTGGCCGATGTTGATGTTGGTGAACTCGGCGTCGGCGTTGAGCTGCTCGAGGTCGATGAGCAGGTTCTTCGCGGTGACCGGCTTCTTCGGGTCGGTGCCCGCGTGCAGCTGGAGCGTGATCTTGCCGAGCCCGAGCTTGCTGAGGTCGGTGACCACGGACTGGCACAGGTCGTTGATGGTGGCGGTGTCGAACGCCGACACGGCGACCGGGTGGAACGTGCCGTTGGTCTCGACATCCACCGCGCCGAACTGGGCGAAGTTGGTGCCGTGCAGGTGGCTGGTGCTCACCTTGAACTGCTGGCCGGAGATGCTGAACGAGGCGGCGAGCGCGCTGTTGGCGATGCTGACGCCGACGGCGCCCGTCGCCAGCAGGCTGGGCACCATCACCAGGGCGAAGCGCTTCCAGCGGGTCTTGCCGTAGGTCTGGGACATGCGAGTCCTCCTTCTAGGACGTACATCTCCGGCACCTGCCGGTACGGGTCGCACCGGCGGTGACCTGGGATGGGAGAGAGCTACGTCCTCGGTAGCGGAGAGCGCCATGAGTGCTGTCGGGCCAGGGTGCCGCGGTACGCGGCACTCCCGTTCCAGCACCGGCCACCTGTGGGGCGGCGGGTACGACCGACGACATCGGCGATCACCCCCGAGCGACAACCAGCGACCGCGCAGGCTGCGCGGCCGTTCGAAGGACAGGAACCGCTGTGGGTGCGCGGATACCCCCCTGCCCCTCCAGCCGGCGGCCGGAGCCGTCGGCTGCCCGGTGGGGATCCCTCGCTCCGCTGCGCCGACCGGCTGCCGGGGGTTTGGAGTGTGGGGACCAGGCGTCGCCGATCGTGCTCGAATCCCGGGCTGAGCACAAGAGGTTCGTTACTGACGGGTAATCCAACAACGAGTCGAGTTGATCATGAACAAGACCGATCGTTCACCCAGCGTGACGAAATGGAGGATTCGTGCCGAGGAAATCCGGGGGAAACACCGGAGAAACACCCCTGGACGGTCACCAGAGGTGACCGTCCAGGGGCGTTGTCAAGATTTGGTAAACCTCGGCCGGGATGACCGGATTGTCGCCAAATCACCAGCGACACCGCAGGTCACCTGCCGTGCCACCGCAAAGCGGCGCAGGCCCGGTAACGGCCGGGGGTCAGAACAGCACGCGGGCCAGTGCGCCACGTGCCGCGGTCACCCGCGCGTCCTCCGGGCCGATCACCTCGAACAGCTCCAGCAGGCGCAGCCGGGCGGTGTCGCGGTCCTCGCCGAACGTCCGGCCGACGGTGTCGACCAGGCGCCCGAAGGCGTCCTCGACGTGCCCGCCGACCAGGTCCAGGTCGGCCGCGTCCAGCTGCGCCCGGACGTCCTTCGGGTCGGCCGCGGCCGCCAGGCGCACGGCCTGCGGGTCGAAGCTCTCCACCCGGCGCAGCAGCTGGGCCTGGGCCAGGCCCAGCTTGGCCTCGGCGTTGCCCGGCTGGTCGAGCAGCACGTTCTGGTACGCCTGCACGGCGCCGCCCAGGTCGCCGCGGTCGAGCGCGTCGTGCGCGGCGGCGAGGGCCGGGTCCTCGGGGACGTACGGCCCCTGCCCGCCCTCGGCGGCCTGGCCCTGGCCGGCGCCGCCGACCACGCCGAACCGCTGCTCGGCGACCAGGATCAGCTGGTCCAGCACCTTGCGGACGTTCGCCTCGTTCTCGGCGCCCTGGAACAGGGGCACCAGCTGGCCGGCCACCACGGCCATCACGGCCGGGATGCCCTGGATGCCGAACTGCTGGGAGATCTGCGGGTTGGCGTCCACGTCGATCTTGGCGAGGACGATCCGGCCGGCGTACTCCTCGGCCAGCCGCTCCAGGACGGGGCTGAGCTGCTTGCAGGGCCCGCACCACTCGGCCCAGAAGTCGATGACCACCGGCACTTCGGTGGAGCGCTGGACGACCTCGGCCTCGAAGGTCTCCTCGGAGACGTCGATGACGAGCGGGTAGGCCGGGCCGGCCGGGGCGATCCCGGCCTCCTCGGCGGCGGCCGCCTGGCGGGCCCGCTCGGCCCTGGCCTGCTCGGCCTTCTGGGCGGCCTCGCCGGCTGCCTTCACCGCTGCGAGGTCGACGGCACCGCGCAGGGCGGAGCTGGTGGGACGCGAATTCCGTGGCTGCATGGCACTATCCTCCCCCGTCGATGCCGGTGCCGGGTGCCATCCGCCGGGAAAGTCGCACCCCGCTGGTCTGCGTGGTCCGAGCCGCCCGTGCGGGAACCCTCTCCCCCCGGCACTGCTGGTGCTGCTGGTCCTGCCGTCCGGCGCGGATCCCCACCCGCGCCTCGCGCCGCCCCATCCCATGGGACCCTCGACCGAGGGTGTCGACGCGTGGTGGTCACTCTTTCGCTACGAGTCGTAGCGTAACTGCACGGTGGCCCCCCGCCGCAAGCCCCTCCGGGCATCGCGGGACGTGAGCTGCCCCACTTTCGGCGCCCGTCCGGCTGCCAACGGGGGCGGTCAGTCGCTACCGTTACCCGTCCCACCCAAGTTACTTACCGGTAGAACGCAAGGAGGCCAGGTGTCCGCCGCCCAGACCCCCTTGCCCCAGGCCCCGCCCGAGCAGGCCCCGCCCGACCTCGCGGCGGCAGCCCCGTACGAGGCCGCCGCCCGCGCCAAGGGCCGGCCGCGCAGCGCCGCGGCCGACCGCGCCATCCTGGACGCCACCCGCGAGACCCTCGCCGAACTCGGCTGGGGCGGGCTCACCATGGGCCACGTCGCCACCCGCGCCGGCGTCGCCAAGACCACCCTGTACCGTCGCTGGCCGTCCAAGAACGAACTCGTGGTGGACGCCGTCGCCACCCTCTTCGACGACCTGGTGCTGGCCGACCTCGGCAGCCTGCGGGCCGACATCGAGGCCGTGGTGCAGGAGTTCGCCGCGCTGCTCGCCCGGCCGGAGACCCAGGCCGCGCTGCTCGCCCTGTTCGCCGAGGGCACCCGCGACCCGCAGTTGCGCCGCCGCATCCGCGAGGCCATCGTCGACCCGCAGAAGCAGCTCGTCCGGCAGGGCCGGGCGAACGCCCAGGCCCGCGGCGAACTCGACCCGGACCACGGCGCGGACACCGCGGCCGAGGAGATCGACATCATCTTCGACACCATCGCCGGCACCGTGGAGCACCGGATCCTGGTCAGCGGGGAGCCCGTCACCGCGGAGTGGATCCGCCGCTTCACCACCCTGCTGCTCGGCCCGTTCCCGGGCTTGGAGGGGCCGGCCGGCCCCTGACACGGCGCCGCCCGGGACGGGCCCCTGGAGGGCGCGTCCCGGGCGGGCGTCCGGGCGGGTGCCGGACCGGCTCTAGAACCTGGCGGTCTCGCGGTAGGTGCCCCACTCCTCCCGGAGCGCGTTGCAGATCTCGCCCAGGGTCGCCTCGGCGCGCACCGCGTCCAGCATCGGCGGGATCATCGACGCGCCCGAGCGGGCCGCGGCGAGCATCGCGTCCAGCCCGGCCTTCACCGCCGTCTCGTCGCGGGCGGCCCGGCGGGCGGCCAGCACCCGGACCTGCTCGCGCTCGACCTCGTGGCTGACCCGGAGGATCTCCAGTTCGGGGGTGACGCTGCGGGGGTGGCAGTTGACGCCGACCACCCGCTTCTCGCCCTTCTCCACGGCCTGCTGGTACGCGAACGCGGCCTCGGCGATCTCACCGGTGAACCAGCCGTCCTCGATGCCGCGCAGGATGCCGGTGGTGACCGGGCCGATCGGGTGCCCGCCGGCGCCCTTCGCCCGCTCCCCCTTCGCCAGGATCTGCGCGAAGATCTCCTCGGCCTGCGCCTCGATCCGGTCGGTCAGCGCCTCGACGTACCAGGAGCCGCCCAGCGGGTCGGCCACGTTGGCGACACCGGTCTCCTCCATCAGCACCTGCTGGGTGCGCAGGGCGATCTCGGCGGCCTGCTCGGAGGGCAGCGCGAGGGTCTCGTCCAGCGCGTTGGTGTGCAGCGAGTTGGTGCCGCCGAGCACCGCCGAGAGCGCCTCGACGGCGGTGCGGACGACGTTGTTGTACGGCTGCTGGGCGGTCAGCGAGACGCCGGCGGTCTGGGTGTGGAAGCGCAGCCACTGCGCCTTGTCCGTCCTGGCGCCGTAGCGGTCGCGCATCCAGCGGGCCCAGATCCGGCGGGCCGCCCGGAACTTGGCGATCTCCTCGAAGAAGTCCAGGTGGGCGTCGAAGAAGAAGGACAGGCCGGGGGCGAAGACGTCCACGTCCAGCCCGCGCGAGAGGCCGAGTTCGACGTAGCCGAAGCCGTCGGCGAGCGTGTACGCCAGCTCCTGTGCGGCCGTGGCCCCGGCCTCGCGGATGTGGTACCCGGAGACGGACAGCGGCTTGTAGGCGGGGATGCCCTCGGCGCAGTACGCCATCAGGTCGCCGATCAGGCGCAGGTGCGGCTCGGGGGCGAACAGCCACTCCTTCTGGGCGATGTACTCCTTGAAGATGTCGGTCTGCAGGGTGCCGTTCAGCAGGGCCGGGTCCACGCCCTGGCGCTCGGCCGCGACCAGGTACATGCAGAAGACCGGCACGGCCGGGCCGCTGATCGTCATCGAGGTGGTGACCTCGCCGAGCGGGATGCCGCGGAACAGCACCTCCATGTCGGCGGCCGAGTCGATCGCCACACCGCAGTGGCCGACCTCGCCGAGCGACTTGGCGTCGTCGGAGTCGTAGCCCATCAGGGTGGGCATGTCGAAGGCCACCGAGAGGCCGCCGCCGCCGGAGTCCAGGATCATCCGGTAGCGCTCGTTGGTCTGCTCGGCGTTGCCGAAGCCGGCGAACTGCCGGATCGTCCACGTCCGGCCGCGGTAGCCGGTGGCGTGCAGGCCGCGGGTGAACGGGTACTCGCCCGGCCAGCCGATCCGCTCGAACCCCTCGTAGGGCTGCCCCGCGGCCGGGCCGTACATCGGCTCGACCTCGTCGCCGGAGAGGGTGCTGAAGTCCGCGTCCCGCTTGCGCGCGCTGTCGTAGCGCTGCTGCCAGCGCTGCCTGCCGCGCTCGATCTCTTCGGCGTCCATTGGGCCGAACTCCGCTCCGTGCGGCCGCCACCACGTGGGACGGCGAAACTAGTAGGACGTCCTCACAATTTACTAGGATGTCCTACTACTTGTCGATGCCGCCACGCCCGCCCGGCGCCGGACATGCGGAAGGGCGCCCCCTCCCCGACGGGAGGAGGCGCCCTTCGTGCGGAACGTCAGACGGCGGCCGGCTGCTGGGCCGCGGCGGGCACGGCCTGCTCGGTCGCCTCCCGCACCACGCGGCGCTCGGCGAAGAACGAGGCGAACGGGATGCAGCCCGCCGCGAGCGTGAAGACGAGCCGGCCGATCGGCCACTTGAGCTTCTGGCCGAGCAGGAAGGTGACCACGAAGTACCCGATGTAGAGGTAGCCGTGCAGCATCGCCACGTACGTGGTGACGTCCTCGGCAGCGCCGAAGCCGTACTTCGCGACCATGAAGCCGCAGAACACCAGCAGCGCGCAGCCCGTCGCAATGGCCAGCGCGCGGTACCAGCCCAGCAGGGGGGTCGCCTTCATTCGTTCCTCGCCTCGCTCGGCACAATCGGTCGGTACGTCCGGATCTGCGCACCGCTCCCCCGAGGGTAGCCGCCGCCGGACGGCGTTCCGCGCGCACCCCCGCCCCCGCGGGGGTGCCCCGGCTACCGGCCGGACGGCTCCTGCGAGGGCTCGGCCGGGGTGAAGTCGCCCGCCGACACCCGCAGCGGCGTGAGCAGGTCGAACACCTCGCGGCACCGGCCGGCGTCGTAGTCCTCCATGCCGAACTCCATCGCCACCAGCTCGCGGGTCGCCTCCTCGACGACCTGGCGGCCGCGGTCGGTGATCGAGGCGAGCACGCCCCGGCCGTCCAGCGGGTTGGGGCGGCGGGCCACCAGGCCGGCCCGCTCCAGGCGGTCGACGGTGTTGGTGACGCTGGTCGGGTGGACCATCAGCCGCTCGCCGATCTTGGAGAGCGAGAGTTCGCCGGTGCGGCTGAAGGTGAGCAGCACCAGGGCCTCGTAGCGGGCGAAGGTGAGCCCGTAGGGCTTGAGGACGGCGTCGACCCTGGCGAGCAGGATCTGGTGGGCGCGCATGACCGAGGTGATCGCCGCCATCGAGGGCACCGTGCCCCAGCGGCGGGTCCAGAGCTCGTCTGCGCGGGCGATCGGATCGAAGTCGAGTGCGAGGGGCTTGGCCACGCCTCTTACCGTACCGGCGGGTGCGGCCGCGAGTACCAGCGTCCCTGATCGTGGACAAGGCCGGCGGATGGCGGGATGTCGCCAGCCTCGCGTTCAGGTACATACCAGGACATTGCCGGGATGTGAACCACGGCCAACTGCCGGGCCACCGTTCGGCGTTGCCCGGATTCTCGGCGGAGTGAGCCGCCATCAGGGGTGAAACCCCGTCAGCCCTGGGCAATATGAGCGCTTTGTCGCTTTCGGATATGACCGGCGCACTGGCGAGGTAGTGCCAATTCGTGAGCGATACCTGTCATTTCACGTGGTCGATTGTCATGCTTCTGGCCAGCCCCGTACGACAGCCACCGCCCACCCCAGCGGTAGCCGCCGCATGACCGCACGGAGCAGCACGTCAGCGTCCGTCCCGCCCCAACGGCACTAACCCCTGGTGCCCCGGGATGCGGCGCGACCGCGCACACGCGGTTGACTGGAAGGAATCCGTACGTGAAGCGAAAGCTCGCAGCCGGCGCAGTACTCTCCGCCACCGCCCTGCTCACCGGTGTGATCCAGGTGAGCACGGCGCAGGCCGGCCCCGCCCCCGCCCCGCAGGCCCAGGCCGCCCAGCAGCGGGCCGCCCTGATAGCCGTGGCGAACGGCCAGTCCGCGCCGCTGGCCCGGGCCCTCGCCCTCGGCGGCCAGGAGCAGCTCGTCGCCAAGGACGCCGTCGTCGACGCCAACGGCACCCGCCACCTGCGCTACGAGCGCACCCTCGGCGGCCTGCCGGTGCTCGGCGGCGACCTGATCGTGCACCAGGGCGCCGACGGCGCCGTGCAGTCGGTCGACAAGGCCGTCGACGGACAGCTCTCGCTGCCGAGCCTCACCCCCGCGCTGTCGGCGGACAAGGCGCTCGCGCAGGCCACCGGCGCCGTGCGGGCCACCGTCGGCATCGCCGCCGACAAGGACGAGCAGGCGATCAGCGAGGTCGGCCGGGCCGGCACCCCGGCCCTGGTCGTCTGGGCCGCCTCCGGCACGCCGCGGCTCGCGTACCGCACGGTCGTCGAGGGCATGCGCGCCGACGGCACCCCGAGCCGGCAGACCCTGGTGACGGACGCCGCCAGCGGCGAGGTGCTCTCCACCCACGAGGACATCCAGACCGCCGCCGGCACCGGCAAGGGCGTCTTCGTCGGCTCCGTCCCGCTGACCACCACGCTCAGCGGCTCGACCTACCAGCTGAAGGACGCCACCCGCGGCGGCCAGTACACGACCGACCTCAAGAACAAGACCTCGGGCGCCGGCACGCTCTACACCGACGCCGACAACGCCTGGGGCACCGGCCTCGCCTCCAACGGCCAGTCCGCCGCCGTGGACGCCCAGTACGGCGTGGCCGCCACCTGGGACTTCTACAAGAACACCTTCGGCCGCAACGGCATCAAGAACAACGGCGTCGGCGCGTACAGCCGGGTCCACTACGGCAGCAACTACGTCAACGCGTTCTGGGACGACTCCTGCTTCTGCATGACGTACGGCGACGGCTCGGGCAACACCCACCCGCTGACCGAGATCGACGTGGCCGGCCACGAGATGAGCCACGGCGTCACCGCGGCGACGGCCGGCCTGAACTACTCCGGTGAGTCGGGCGGCCTCAACGAGGCCACCTCGGACATCTTCGGCACGATGGTCGAGTTCTACGCGAACCTGCCCTCGGACAACCCCGACTACCTCATCGGGGAGCTCATCAACATCAACGGCAACGGCACCCCGCTGCGCTACATGGACAAGCCCTCCAAGGACGGCGGTTCGGCGGACTACTGGTCCTCCACCGTCGGCAGCAAGGACGTGCACTACTCGTCCGGCGTCGCCAACCACTTCTTCTACCTGCTGTCCGAGGGCAGCGGCGCGAAGACCGTCAACGGCGTCAGCTACAACAGCCCGACGTCGAACGGCTCCACGGTCACCGGCATCGGCCGGGCCAAGGCCGCGCAGATCTGGTACCGCGCGCTGACCGTGTACTTCACCTCCACCACCAACTACAAGGCCGCCCGCACAGCGACCCTGAAGGCGGCGACGGACCTGTACGGCACCGGCTCCGCCGAGTACAACGCGGTGGCGGCCGCCTGGAGCGGCGTCAACGTCAGCTGACGCCACGCGGACGCGACGGTGCCGGGGCCCGCTGGAGGGGCC
>NZ_JBHUWW010000207.1:0-10225 GCF_042669755.1 Kitasatospora sp. NPDC057223
GCGACGGTGGAGGGGCCGCGCGTCCGTCGTGGCCGGGGCGCGCGGCGCTCCGGCCGCAGACGGCCTGACGGGCGGCCGCTACGGCTCAGACGCCCGCGCGGGCGGCCCGGCGCTGGGCGAGCGCCAGCAAGGCGGCGGCGCCCGTGGCGAGCAGGGTGGCCGCGACGACGGCCAGCCAACCGCGGCGGAAGGCGTCCAGTGCGGCCTGCGCACCGACCGGGGTGCCCAGCACGCTGATCACCACGGCGACCCCGACCACCGCGCCGATCTGCCGGGCCATCGTGGTCACCGCCGAACCGGTGGCGAACCGGGCCGGCGGCAGCGCCGCGGCGGCCGCGCCGATCAGGGTGGGCACGGTGAGGCCGACACCGAGGCCGGTCAGCAGCATGCCGGGAAGCAGCTCGCCGACGTAGCCGGGGGTGGTACCGATCGCCACCGCCCACCAGCCGATGCCCGCCGCGAAGACCAGCGTGCCGAGGACGGACAGCCCGCCGTGGCCGAGCCGGCGCACCAGCGGGCCGCTCGCCAGTGTCACCGGCGGCACCAGCAGCGGCCCGGGGGCCAGCGCGAGGCCCGTCCGCAGCGCCGAGTAGCCCCAGACGTCCTGGCACCAGAGCACCGAGGTCAGCAGCATGCCGGCGAAGGCCGCGGTGAACAGCAGCGCGGTGGCGTTGGCGGCGGCGAAGGTGGGCACCCGCAGCAGTGGCAGTTCGACGACCGGGGCCGGGTGCCGGGCGGAGCGCAGCAGGAACCAGGCGGTGAGCGCGAGTGCAGCGGCCAGCGCGCCGGTCACCCGGGCCGAGCCCCAGCCCCACTCGCCGGACTTCACCAGGCCGACGGCGAGCAGGGCGACGGCCGCGGTCAGCAGCGCGGCGCCCACGACGTCCGGCAGCGGCTCGGCCGCGCGGCCGGCGAGGCGGGGCAGCACCCGGGCGCCGGCCACCAGGGCGGCCAGCCCGACCGGGAGGTTCACCAGGAACACCCAGCGCCAGTCGAGTTCGACCAGCAGCCCGCCCGCCACCGGCCCGAGTCCGGCCGCGACGCCGCCGATCGAGGCCCAGGCCCGGACGGCCGCCGGACGTCGCTCCGGCCGGGTGGAGTCCAGCAGGAGGGCGAGCGAGGAGGGCATCAGCAGGGCCGCCCCGACGGCCTGGAGCAGCCGGGCGGCGACCAGCCAGGCCACGCCGGGTGCGAGCGCGCAGAGGGCGGACGCGGTGGTGAACAGGGCCAGTCCGCCCAGGAAGGCGGTGCGGTGGCCGATCCGGTCGGCGAGCCGCCCGGCGGGGACGAGCAGGGCCGCGAACACGATCGCGTAGCCGTTGAGGACCCAGGAGAGCGAGGCCAGGGTGCTGGCGCCGAAGTGCTCGTTCATCGCGGGCAGCGCGACGTTCACGACGAACAGGTCGAGGTTGGACACGAAGACGGCGGCGGCCACCACGAAGAGGACGGCCCGCCCGCCCCGGGGTGCGGGCGGCGACTGCTCCGCCAGTGAGTTTGAATATCCAACTTTCTGCATGGCAGGAAGCTAGCCGGACTGAGTTTGAAAACGCAACCCCCTGTGGCAGGCTGGTCGGCGTGAACCGGAACACGCTCGAAGGCATCCCCGGCCGGCCCTGCTCGATCGCCGCCGCCCTCAAGGTGCTCGGCGAGAAATGGGCCCTGCTCGCGGTGCGCGAGCTGTTCTACGGCAACCACCGCTTCGACCGGATCGCCCTCAACACGGGCGCCCCGCGCGACCGGCTCACGGCCAGGCTGCGCGCCCTGGAAGAGGCCGGCGTGGTCGAACGCCGCGCGTACAGCGAGCACCCGCCGCGCTACGAGTACCACCTGACCGAAGCCGGCCGGGATCTCGCGCCGCTCACCCAGTCACTGCTCGCCTGGGGCGACCGCTGGCTCCTGCCGGACCCTCCGGTGACCCTGCTGCACGACCCCGACGGGCACCGGCCGCACCCGCTCGACCCGGTCTGGACGTGCCGGACGTGCGGCGAGGAGGCCCGGGGCGGCGACCTCGGCCTGGAGATCCACTCGCCGGGCTGGAACCGCGAAGGGCCGACGCCCGAGGGGGCGCCGGCCCCGCAGGGGTCCTCCGGGTCGGCTCAGTAGCCGAAGTCCTGGGTCCACCAGGGGCCGCCCGGGCCCTGGTGGACGCCGATGCCGAGCGTGGTGAACTTGCAGTTCAGGATGTTCGCGCGGTGGCCGGGGCTGTTCATCCAGGCCGTCATGACGGCCTCCGGCGTGGCCTGGCCGCGGGCGATGTTCTCGCCGCCCAGGTTGGTGATGCCGGCGGCCTTCGCCCGGTCCCACGGGGTGTGACCGTCCGGGTCGGTGTGGTCGAAGAAGCCGCGCGCCGCCATGTCGTCGCTGAAGGCCGTCGCCAGGGAGTCCAGGCGCGCGTCGGCGGTGACGGGCGAGCAGCCGGCCAGCGCACGCTGCTCGTTGACCAGGGCGAGGACGGCGGCGGCCGGGGTGGCCGCCTTCGCCCCCGGACTCGCGCTCGCCGAGGCCTTCGCGGTGGCGCTCGGGGAGGCCGTGGTCGGCGCGGCGGTCGGTGCGGCGGTCTTGGAGGGGGAGGCCGACGCGGTGGGGCTCGCCGTCGCGGTCGTCGCGGTGGCGGTGGCCGTCGGCGAGGCGAGCGGCGGACGGGCCACGCCGCGGTCGGCCGCGGGGGAGGGGTCGGTGTGCGGCGTCGCGGCCGTCGACGGCGAGGCGCCGGCCGGGGTGGTGGCACCGCCCGGGGTCGCGCCGTTGGGGGTCGCCGCGTCGGCGAGCGGCAGCCCGCCCACCGGCAGGTCGCCCGCGACCACCGACGCGTCCGGTGCGGGCAGGACGCCGCTGACCACGCCGCCCGCTCCGGCCGCGAGCGCGGTGGCGCAGATGGCGAGCAGGCCGCCGGTGCGGCGCCGCCGCTTCTGCTTCGCGGCGCGGGCGTGCCGCCGGCCCGCCCGTCCGACCGGCTCGGCCGGGTCCTGAACGAGGGCGGGCTGCGCGCCGCGTGCGTGTCGTGCCATCGCGCTGGCCCCTCCCGAAACTGTGAGCGATCGGTGAGGACTCTAGGGCATGTCCGCTGTGACAGGAGAGGACGGACGGAAAAGGAGAGGTGAGGGAGGGGTGCAGTTGCCTGGGGCGGCCCGCGGAAGGTGCGGATAAGGTCGTGGACATGCATGGTCGCGACAGCAACGAACCCGTACGGGCCACCGCCTGGGTCCGGGGCAGGGTGCAGCAGGTGGGCTTCCGCTGGTGGACGCGGGCCCGGGCGCTGGAGATCGGCCTGACCGGCTATGCGAGCAACCTCGACGACGGCCGGGTCCAGGTGGTGGCCGAAGGCCTTCCGGCCGACTGCGAACACCTGCTCGCCCTGCTGCGCGGACCGGACACCCCCGGCGCGGTCTCCGGTGTCACCGAGATCTGGACGGCCACCGGTGACGGCTACGACGGGTTCGCGATCCGCTGACCCGTCCGTGGCCCGCCCGGCCCGGGGCCGGTCCGACGATCGGATCTGTCGGTCCGTCGGACGAATCGCGGGAGTCACCTGCGCGGATGACGGCCGGCCGGGTCGTTGGCAACTCCGGCCGGGGCCGCGCCGCGGACTCGGCCGATCCGTCCAGAACTGCCGGTGTCATGCGGTTGCCTTCCGGGCAGACTCGTGGTTGACTCCGCATCGAGCAGTGATCCACCAGTACCTCGGTGGCCCCCGCCCGACACCGCCCGGCGTGCAGCTTCCGCCGCGCAGGTGACAGGGGCGCGGTAGCGTGCGGTGATCGTGTTGACCCGTTCCGTCTTTGGTGAGACGCTGGAAACCCGCGCACACGACCGCGTTTTCCCGGTAGGCGCATGCCCCGTGGGCCCAGCTCACGGTGGATGTTCTGTAGTGCCCAGCCAGCACTGCCGGTGGCGCGACGCGCGTGCGTTTCCCTTCCCCCTAGACCCATACCGCTCAGGTTCGGTCACTCAGCGTGGAGGACCACTCATCATGGCAAAGGCGCTTCTCGGGTACGTCGGCGGCCCCGACCCGCGAATGCTCTCCGAGGTGCGACGGCTTCAGCAGCGCGTCCAGGACCTGGAATCCGAGTTGATTCGGATGCAGGCCGAGAACGACGCGCTCGCGGCTGTCGCTGACGAGCACTCGCTGCTCCGCAGCATCGATCTGGATCAGCGCGAGCCGGCCCTCACCTGATCCCGGTCACACCCTCACGGATCGACGCTGTTGAGCCTCGACGCCACTGTGCGTCGAACTCCCGCAAGGGACGCAGCTTGCAAGGGACGCCCTGACAGGCGTCCCTTCGTCGTTTGGTCCGAGCGTCCTTCCGTCCCGGGCCCCGAAGCCTCCGCCCGTCGCCCCGAAGTCCTTTGCAGCTAAGGCTGCCCTCCCCCAGCGGGCCTGAAACCGTCCGCGCACCCGGGCGGATACAGTCGCAGACCGGGGGGCCGGGCGAGCGACGAGGAGTGCCTGCGCGTGCACCTGAAGAGTCTGACCCTGCGCGGCTTCAAGTCCTTCGCGTCCGCCACCACCCTGCGCTTCGAGCCGGGCATCACCTGCGTGGTCGGCCCGAACGGCTCCGGCAAGTCCAACGTGGTGGACGCACTGTCCTGGGTGATGGGCGAGCAGGGCGCCAAGTCGCTGCGCGGCGGGAAGATGGAGGACGTCATCTTCGCCGGGACGAGCGGGCGCAGCCCCCTCGGCCGGGCCGAGGTCAGCCTCACCATCGACAACTCCGACGGCGCGCTGCCCATCGACTACACCGAGGTGACCATCACCCGGACGCTGTTCCGCAACGGCGGCAGCGAGTACGCGCTCAACGGGACGACCTGCCGGCTGCTGGACATCCAGGAACTGCTCTCCGACTCCGGCATCGGCCGCGAGATGCACGTCATCGTCGGGCAGGGCCAGCTCGACTCCGTCCTGCACGCCGACCCGATGGGCCGCCGGGCCTTCATCGAGGAGGCGGCCGGCGTCCTCAAGCACCGCAAGCGCAAGGAGAAGGCGCTGCGCAAACTGGACGCGATGCAGGTCAACCTCAACCGCGTCCAGGACCTCGTCGCCGAACTGCGCCGCCAGCTCGGCCCGCTCGGCCGGCAGGCGAAGACCGCCCGCCGGGCCGCCGGCATCCAGGCCGACCTGCGCGACGCCCGGCTCCGGCTGCTGGCCGACGACCTGCTCACCCTCCGGCAGGCCGTCGAGGCCGAGGTCGCGGACGAACGCGCGCTGCGTGAGCGCCGCGCCGCCGTCGAGCAGGAACTCGCCCGTGCCCAGCAGCGCGAGGCGGTGCTGGAGGCCCAGGTCCAGCAGCTCGGGCCGCGTCTGGAGGCCGCCCGGCAGACCTGGTACGAGCTGTCGGCGCTGACCGAACGGGCCAGGGGGACGATCGGCCTCGCCGAGGCCAGGGCCCGGCACGCCGCGAGCAGCGGGCAGGCCGAGGAGCGGCGCGGGCGCGATCCGGAGGAGCTGGAACGCGAGGCGGAGCACGTCCGGGAGGAGGAGGCCGCACTCGCCGAGGCGCTGGAGGAGGCGCAGTACGCACTCGCCGAGGCGGTCGAGACCCGGATCGGACGGGAGCGTGAACTCGCCGAGGAGGAACGCCGCTCGAAGAGCATCGCGCGCGCCCTGGCGGACCGCCGCGAAGGCCTCGTCCGACTGCAGGGACAGGCTGCGGCCGCCCGCTCCAGGGCCGTCGGCGCCGAGGAGGAGATCGGCCGCCTCGCCGGCGCCAGGGACGAGGCACTCGTCCGCGCCGAGGCCGCACAGGAGGAGTTCCAGCAGCTCCAGTGCGAGGTGGACGGCCTGGCGGCCGGCGACGAAGGCCTGGAGAGCGCCCAGCAGGACGCCCGCGCCCGGCTCGCCGAGGCCGACCGCGAACTCGCGGCCGTCCGCGACGCGGCGGCCGCCGCCGACCGCGACCGGGCCGCGACCACGGCCCGCCGCGACGCCCTGGCACTCGGCCTGCGGCGCAAGGACGGCAGCGGCGCCCTGCTCGCGGCCGGCGAGCGGCTGGCCGGGCTGCTCGGCCCGGCCGCCGAACTGCTGAAGGCCGAACCCGGGTACGAGGTCGCCCTCGCCGCGGCGCTCGGGGCGGCGGCGGACGCGGTCGTCGTCGACGGCCTCGACACCGCCGTACGGGCGCTGCGCCTGCTGCGCGAGGACGACGCGGGCCGGGCCGCACTGCTGATCGCCGGCCGCCCGCCCGGCGCGACCAGGCCCGGAGGGCTGCCCGGCGGTGCCCGCTGGGCCGGCGACCTGGTGACCGGCCCGGCCGGCCTGCTGTCCGCCGTGCAGGCGCTGCTGGCCCACGCCGTCGTGCTCGACGGGCTCGACGAGGCGCAGCAACTCGTACTGGAAAGGCCGGAGTTGTCGGCCTTCACCCGAGCCGGTGACCAGCTCGGCGCGGGCTTCGCGCAAGGCGGCTCGGCCGGCGCGCCGAGCCTGCTGGAGACCGGCGCGGCGGTCGACGAGGCCACCCGGGCGATCGGGGAACTGACCGCCCGCTGCGCCCGGCTCACCGAGCAACTGGCCGAAGCAGCCGACCGGCGCCGCGAGTCGGCCGCCGAGGTGGAGCAACTCGCCCTGCGCGCACGGCAGGCCGAGAAGGAACGGGCCCAGGTGGCCGGTGCGCTGGGCCGTCTGGGCGGCCAGGCCAGGGCCGCCGCCGGGGAGGCGGAGCGGCTCGCGGCGTCGGCAGCCCGCGCCGGGGCGGGGCTGGAGCAGGCCAGGGCCGCCGCCGACGAACTCGCCGAGCGGCTGGCCGTGGCACAGGAGTCGGCCGATACCGGTGAGCAGGAGCCCGACCCGGCCGAGCAGACCAGGCTGGCCGAGGCCGCGGTGCAGGCCCGGCAGGCCGAACTGGAGACCCGGCTGGCCGTCCGGACCCACGAGGAACGCGTGCGGGGGCTGGCCGGCCGGGCCGACCAGCTCGACCGGGCCGCCCGGGCCGAGCGCGAAGCGCGGACCAGGGCCGCCGCGCGGCGCGAGCGCGCCCGGCACGAGGCGGGCGTGGCGAGCGCCGTCGCGGCCGGGAGCCGGCAGCTGCTCGCCTGCCTGGAGGTCTCGCTGGCCCGCGCCGCCGCCGAACGCGACGAGGCGGAACTGGCCAGGGGCGGCCGGGAGAGCGAACTGCGCGCCGGGCGGGAGGCGGGCCGGGAGCTCAAGGCCGAACTGGACGGACTGGTCGACGCCGGCCACCGCGACGAGGTGCTGCGGGCCGAGAAACGGCTGCGGATCGAGCAGCTGGAGACCAGGGCCGTCGAGGAGTACGGCATCGAGGGCGGCGAACTGCTCGCCGGGTTCGGCCCGGACGTACCCGTACCGCCGGGGGCTGCCGAGGACGGCCAGGAGCCGGGGGAGCCGGCGCCCTACGTCCGCGCCGAGCAGGAGAAGCGGCTGCGGGCCGCCGAACGGGCGTACCAGCAGCTCGGCAAGGTCAACCCGCTGGCGCTGGAGGAGTTCGCGGCCTTGGAGGAGCGGCACCAGTTCCTCGGGGAGCAGCTGGACGACCTCAAGCGCAGCCGGCGCGACCTGTTGGAGATCGTCAAGGACGTCGACGTCCGGGTCGAGCAGCTGTTCACCGCGGCCTACCACGACACGGCGGCGCAGTTCGAAGGCGTGTTCTCCCGGCTGTTCCCGGGCGGCGAGGGGCGGCTCGTGCTGACCGACCCCGGCAACATGCTGACCACCGGCGTGGACGTGGAGGCCCGCCCGCCGGGCAAGAAGGTCAAGCGGCTGTCGCTGCTCTCCGGCGGTGAGCGCTCGCTGACGGCGGTGGCACTGCTCGTGTCGATCTTCAAGGCGCGGCCGAGTCCGTTCTACGTGATGGACGAGGTGGAGGCGGCGCTCGACGAGACCAACCTGCGGCGGCTCGTCTCGATCATGGAGGAGCTGCGGGAGAGCTCGCAGCTGATCGTGATCACCCACCAGAAACTCACCATGGAGTCCGCCGACGCGCTCTACGGCGTCACCATGAAGGGCGACGGCATCTCGCAGGTGATCAGCCAGCGGCTGCGCGAGGGGGCACCTCCCGGCCGCCGGGCCGGGGGAGAGCGCCAGGAGCGCCCGCCCGCCGCACCGCGCCGTCCGCAGCCGGAGTCCGCGGACGCCGCCGTGGCCTGAGCCGGGTGTGTGCCGGTTCGACGGGACGGTCACCGATACTGGGAGGGTTGTGACTCCTCCCCCTCGCCCGCGAGGGGGCTGCTCAGCAGGCCGCCCGACGATCCCCTGAGGGCAGCAGGCCGCACCCGCCGCCGGTCAGCGGCGCCGGGCGGGGCCAGGCAGTGAAGCGGCGGCGCTCCGGCCCGCCGGGCGAAGGATCACCAGTACCCCCGCCCTCACGGACGGGCACCCAGCGAAGGAGTTTGATGTGGAATTCGTGATCCTTGCCGTGGTCATCGCCGTGGCCGTCATCGGCGCGGTCGCGGGCCTCGTCGTCAGCGGGAGACGGCGCAGGGAGCTGCCGCCGAAGGCCACGGCACCGGTCATCACCGCGCCGAAGGCGCCGGCCGAGCCCCGGCCCGAGCCCCAGGTCGGGGACGAGGCCGCGCCACCGGTCGAGGTGCCCGTCCAGACCGTCGAGGAGATCGAACTCCCGCCGGTCGTGGAGGCACCCGCCCTCGAAGTGCCCGAGCCGACCGCCGGGCGGCTGATCCGGCTGCGCTCGCGGCTGTCCCGTTCGCAGAACTCGCTCGGCAAGGGGCTGCTCACGCTGCTCTCGCGCGAGCGCCTCGACGAGGACACCTGGGAGGAGATCGAGGAGACCCTGCTCGTCGCCGACGTGGGCGTGAAGCCGACCCAGGAGCTGGTCGAGCGGCTGCGCACCCGGGTGAAGGTGCTCGGCACCCGCACCCCCGCCGAGCTGCGCGCCCTGCTGCACGAGGAGCTCGTGCTGCTGATCGGCGAGGACGTCGACCGTACGCTGCACACCGCCAAGCACGGCGACGGCCGCCCGGCCGTCGTCCTGGTGGTCGGCGTGAACGGTGTCGGCAAGACCACCACCTCGGGCAAGCTCGGCCGGGTCCTGGTGGCGGACGGCCGCAAGGTGGTTTTCGGCGCGGCCGACACCTTCCGTGCCGCCGCCGCCGACCAGCTGCAGACCTGGGGCGAGCGGGTCGGTGCGCGGACGGTGCGCGGGCCCGAGGGCGGCGACCCGGCCTCGGTCGCCTTCGAGGCCGTCAAGGAGGGCATCGCCGAGGGCGCCGACACCGTCCTGGTGGACACCGCCGGACGGCTGCACACCAAGACCGGCCTGATGGACGAGCTCGGCAAGGTCAAGCGGGTCGTCGAGAAGCACGGCCCGGTGGACGAGGTCCTGCTCGTGCTGGACGCCACCACCGGCCAGAACGGCCTGGTCCAGGCCCGGGTCTTCGCCGAGGTCGTCGACATCACCGGCATCGTGCTGACCAAGCTGGACGGCACGGCCAAGGGTGGCATCGTGATCGCCGTGCAGCGCGAGTTGGGCGTCCCGGTCAAGCTGATCGGGCTCGGTGAGGGCGCGGACGACCTCGCGCCGTTCGAACCGGCCGCGTTCGTCGACGCGCTGATCGGCGAGTAGCGCCGGCGTACCGCCGTCGCAGGGCCGCTTTCCCGGGACACCGGGGGAGCGGCCCTCCGGCGTTCCCGGGGGCGGCCGGCGGTCAGGAGGCGAGCCAGGCCGGCTCGGCGCTCCGCTCGCGGCTGCGGTGGCAGGCGTACGCGAGGGTGCCGAGCAGCAGGCGCGCCTCCGGCGGACAGCCGGCGTTGTCCCGGGTGGGGCGGCGCAGCCAGCGCACCGGGCCGAGGCCGCCGAGGACGGTCGGCGGCGCGGCCACGTAACTGCCCTCGCCGTGGCAGGCGAGGTCGAGGGCGGCGTCGTCCCAGCCCATCCGGTAGAGCAGGTCGGGCAGTTGCCGCGCGGTGCCCGCCGCGACCAGGAACTGCAGCCGCCCGGTCGGCGCGGCGAGGACCGGCCCGACCTGGGTGCCCATCCGCTCCAGCCGGACGAGGGCCTGCAGGCCGGCCTGCTCGGGCACGTCCAGGGCGTCGAACGCGCGACCCGTGGGGAACAGCACGGAGTCCTCGGACCCGGCCGGGCCCGCGAGCTGCTCCGCGGCCGGGCCGGCGGGCAGCTCCCGGCCGGCGGCCGGGTGCAGGCCGGGAGCCGCGCAGCGGGCCGCGCCGCAGCGAGCCGCGCGGGCTGCTGGCGTGGGCGAGCCAGAGCAGCCGGTCGGCACTGCGGCTCCCGGTGCGCAGGAACAGCGTGCCGGT
>NZ_JBHUWW010000208.1:0-10067 GCF_042669755.1 Kitasatospora sp. NPDC057223
CACCGGGCCCGTCCGCCCGGTGCGGCGCGGCGCGCGTGCGGCCCGGCGGACAACAAGGATGATGTGACCCATCACACAGTTTGAGCCTGTCCATCGCTCCCCCGGAGCACCTACGCTTGCCCGGAGTTGTAGGTAGTCGTACGACCTCCGGGCCCCGCCCGCAGTGACGGTCACGGGCCCCTGAGGGAGTTGACGCGATGCGCCGAAGGCGTTGGAAGCGTGTACTGATCGGCGCCTTCGCAGGTTGCGCCGTACTCGTGGACGCCGGCGCGGCCGCCGCGCAGGCAGCCGCCTCCACCGAGCAGGTCGCCATCGCGACTCCGCCCGCCGGCAGCGCCGCCTGGGTGCAGGACCACTCGCTCGGACGCGCCCTGCCCGACCCGGCCACCGCCACCGCCGGGGCCGTCGCCGCCTTCTTCGCCGCGCTGACCCCCGCCGAGCAGGCCCGCCTGCTCGCCGAGTACCCGCTGGTGGTCGGCAACCTCGACGGCGCCCCGCTCGACCTGCGCTACCGGGCCAACCGGGCGGCGATCGCCGCCGAACGCGACCGGGCCCAGGACCGCGCCGCCGACCGCTCGCTGGACTCCACCGCCCGCGCCCTGGCCGTCTCGCGCGCCAACGACTGCGCCCACCTGCTGGAGCCGGGCCGGCAGATCCTGGCCTTCGACCCGCGCGGCCGCGGCCTGGTCAGCGAGGTCTTCGGCGACCTGGCCTCCGCCGAGCGGATCTCCGTGCTCGTCCCCGGCTCCGACGCCGACCTCGGCCACCACGACCAGGCCGCCGAGCCGCTGCGCTCCCCCGCCGGGATGGCCCGGGCCCTGCTCGCCGAGGAGCAGCGCCAGGCCCCCGGCACCCGCGCCGCCGTGATCGCCTGGACGGGCTACGTCACCCCGTCCGGCCTCGGCCCGGACGCCGTCACCTCCCGGCTGGCCGACGTCGCCGCCCCCCGGCTGGAGCGCCTGCTCGACGGGCTGGACGAGACCACCGACCCGGCCGCCGACCCGGCCCTGTTCTGCCACTCGTACGGCTCGGTGGTCTGCGGGGTCGCCGCACCGGACCTCCCGCACACCACCGGCACCACCGACATGGTGGTGTTCGGCAGCCCCGGCATGGGCGTGCAGAGCGCCGCGGAACTCGGCACCGGCGTCCAGGTCTGGGCGACCCGCAACCCCGACGACTGGATCGGCAACGTGCCGTACCTGGAGGTCGGCGGGCTCGGCCACGGCGCGGACCCGACCGGCAGCGGCTTCGGCGCGCAGGACGTCTCCTCGGCCGGCGCCTCCGGCCACAACGGCTACCTGGCTCCGGGCACCGACAGCCTGCACAACTTCGGCTCGATCGCGCTCGGCCGCTACCAGGGCGTCAACCTCCAGCAGCCCGAGGCGGGCTGACGCTCCGGCGGCCTCCCCCGGGCTACTCGCGGCCGGCCGAGGTGAAGGTCATGTCGGCGTAGCGCGTCCCGCTGACCCGGCCGGCGATCGGCTCCAGCTCGGCGAGCTCCTCCGGGGTCAGCCGGAGCGTGGCCGCCGCGGTGTTCTCGGCGAGGCGGGTCCGCTTGCGGGTGCCCGGGATCGGCACCACGGTCAGCCCGTGCACCTCGGCGCGCTGGTGCACCCAGGCGAGCGCCACCTGCGCCGCGCTGACCCCGCGCCCGGCGGCGATCTTCAGGATCGGGGCGACCAGCGTTGCGTTGGCCTGCGCGTTCGCGCCGCTGAACTGCGGGTGGTGGCGCCGGTAGTCGTCCTGCGAGAGCTCCTCGGCGGCGGCGAACGAGCCGGTCAGGAAGCCCCGGCCGAGCGGGGAGTAGGGCACGAACGCGACCCCGAGCTCGGCGGCGGCGGGCACCGCCGACTGCTCGACGTCCCGCGAGAAGATCGACCACTCGGACTGGAGCGCGGCGATCGGGTGCACGGCGTGCGCCTCGCGCAGTTCGGCGCCGGTGACCTCGGACAGGCCGAGGTGGCGCACCTTGCCGGCCTGCACCAGCTCGGCCATCGCGCCGACCGACTCGGCGAACGGGACGCCCGGGGCGCGGCGGTGCATGTAGTAGACGTCGATCACGTCCACGCCGAGCCGGCGCAGAGAGGCGTCCACGGCGGAGCGGACGTACCCGGCGTCGTTGCGCACGCCCCGGTAGGCGGGGTCGTCGGCGCGGCGCTCGATCGCGAACTTGGTGGCGAGCACCACCCGGTCGCGGTTGGCGCGGACGAACGGGCCGATCAGCTCCTCGTTGTGGCCGGCGCCGTAGATGTCGGCGGTGTCGAAGAGGGTGACGCCGGCGTCGAGCGCGGCGTCGAGGGTGGCCAGCGCCTCGGTGGTGTCGGTGGGGCCGTAGAACTCGCTCATGCCCATGCAGCCGAGGCCCTGGACGCCGACGGTGGGGCCGTTGCTGCCGAGCTTGGTGGTGGGGAGAGTCATGCGCTCTGCTTCCTCTGATCGTGGGCGGGAGTGCCCGCGGGCGGTGTGCTCGCGCGGGCGGCGGTGCCGGAGTACAGGTCGATCTTGTGGTCGAGGACGGCGAGGGTCGCGTGCAGGTCGGCGAGCTTCTGCCGGACCTCCTCGCGGTGGGCGACCAGCAGTTCGCGCCGGTCGCCGACCGTCACCGGGCCCCGGCGGGCCAGCTCGACGTACCGGAGCATGTCGGCGACCGACATGCCGGTCAGCCGCAGCCGGCCGAGGAAGGCCAGCCGGGCCAGGTCCCCGTCGCTGTAGCGGCGCTGGCCGGAGTAGGAGCGGTCGACCGGGTCGAGCAGGCCGATCCGTTCGTACCAGCGCAGGGTGTGCGCGGTGAGGCCGCTGGCCGCCGCGACCTCGCTGATGGTGTGCCGCGGGTTCCGGTCCGGCTCGCTGTCCGGCGTGCTGTAGACGTCACTGCAACTGCGCAGGCCGTCGCTGGTCGGAGTGAGTGTGGCCATGAACCGGAACCCCCTGGTGTGCGGTGTCTACGACGCTAGTGAGTTAGAGCGCACTCCAAGCAAGCGTCCCACTCGGGCGGGCGCGGCGGTACTCGTTAGAGTCGGGGCCATGCAGAGCTTGCGGATGATCGAGGATTGGCCGGTGCCCCACGCGGCTACCGCCGTGGTGCGCGGTGCGGACGGCGCGCTGCTGGGTGCGGACGGGCCGCAGGAGCGGCCGTTCCCGCTCGCGTCGGTGACGAAGCTGCTCAGCTCGTACGCGGCGCTGGTCGCGGTCGAGGAGGGCGTCTTCGAGCTGGACGACCCGGCCGGGCCGCCGGGGTCGACGGTCCGTCACCTGCTGGCCCACACCTCCGGGCTGGCCTTCGACGAGCACCGGACGATGGCGGAGCCGGGCACCCGCCGGCTGTACTCGAACGCCGGGTTCGACGTGCTCGCCGAGACCCTCGCCAAGGCGTCCTGCATCCCGTTCGCGCAGTACGCCGCGGAGGCCGTCTTCGAACCCCTCGGCATGCGGGCCACCTACCTGGACACCGCGCACCGCGCACCGGCCGGGGCCGGCGGCGTCTCCACGGCGGCCGACCTGTGCCGCTTCGCCGCCGAGCTGCAGGCCCCGCGCCTGCTGGACGGCTCGACCGTCGAGGCGGCCACCCGGGTGGTCGCGTTCCCCGGCCTGAGCGGCGTGCTGCCCGGCTTCGGGCACCGCCGGCCGAACGACTGGGGCCTCGGCTTCGAGATCCGCGGCGACAAGTCCCCGCACTGGACGGGCACCGCCAGCTCGCCCGCGACCTTCGGCCACTTCGGCCAGTCCGGCACCTTCCTGTGGGTCGACCCGACGGCCGGCGTGGCCTGCGTCGCGCTCACCGACCGCGACTTCGGCCCGTGGGCGGCCGAGGCCTGGCCCGCCTTCACCGACGCCGTCCTGGACGAGCTGGACGACTGAGTGCCCGCCCGCTCTCGTCCGGCGGACGGCCCGGGTGGCGGGGCGCCCGGGGCCGTCAGCCGTACGAGAGCGGCGAGTGCATCTCCCAGAGCAGCAGCTCGGCGCCGTGCTCGCCCGCCGTCGGGTCGGCGAAGGCCGCCCCGGTGATCCGGGCGCTGTCGCCCGGCTCCATCGAGCGTCCGCCGCCCTGCGGGCCCCGGACGGTACGGAAGCCCAGCGAGCCCGCCGTCAGGTGCGCGTAGCGGTACGCGGCGGCGGGCAGCTCGGGCAGCGGCAGCCAGGGGCCGGCCGTGACCAGCCAGAGCGCGGCGTCCGAGCGGCGCAGCCGCAGGGCCGGCGTGGCCGCGTCCCGCTCCAGGCCGGAGGCGAGCAGGGTCAGCCCGTCCTCGGCCGGCTCCACCCGGCGCAGCCCGTAGGCGGGGGCGGCGTCGAAGACGTCCGGCTGGAGCCACATCTGGACGAACCGGACGGGCACCTCGGCGCCGCCCACGTTGCGTTCGGTGTGGGTGACGCCGGAGCCCGCGCCGAGGTGCTGCACCATGCCGGGGCGCACCACGCCGCTGTGGCCGTCACTGTCGCGGTGGGCGAGCGCGCCCTCCAGCACGTAGGTGAGGATCTCGGTGTCGCGGTGGCGGTGCTCGTCGTAGCCCGCGCCGGGGGCGAGCTGCTCCTCGTTGCAGGCCAGCAGGGCGCCGAAGCTGGTGTTTCGCGGGTCGTAGTGGCCCGAGAAGGAGAACGCGTGCCTGGTCTCGATGCCCTCGGCGGGGGTCGAGAGGTAACGCTCGGCGGTGCGGCGCAGGTCGGTACGGGGGCGGGTGGCGGCGTCGGTCACGGGCTCACGGTAGCCGGTGTGATCGTTGCCACCGGTGCGGATCGGAGGGGTTGTGCACAAGCGGTCACTCCGGTGAGGCAGTCTTGTCCTGTGCCAGCCGCTTCAGCGAACGCCAAGAACGACACGACAGACCAGCCCGACGATGCCGCAGCTGCGGTGCAGGCCGCGAAATCCGCGCCCGCGAAGGCGGCAGGCCGGGCCGCCTCGCCGCGTGCGGGCCGGGCCGCGCCGCGCCTCACCGCGCAGGAACGCAAGGTGATCGCGGAGCGCGCGGAGCGGCGGGTGGCGACGCTCAAGCGGCTGGAGAAGTCCTCGGGGAAGCTGGCCTCCGCCGCGATCGCCCGGATGGACGACCAGCTGGGCTGGTACCGGCGGATGCCGCCGGAGCACCGCTCCTGGATCGGCCTGGTCGCGCAGGCGGGCATCGCCGCGTTCACCGAGTGGTACCGGCACCCGGACGCCCCGCAGGCGATCTCCACGGACGTCTTCGGCACCGCGCCGCGCGAGCTGACCCGGGCCATCACGCTGCGCCAGACCGTCGAGCTGATCCGCACCACGATCGAGGTGATGGAGGAGGCCATCGAGGAGGTGGCCGCCCCCGGCGACGAGGCGGACATGCGCGAGTCCGTGCTGGTGTACGCCCGCGAGATCGCCTTCGCGACCGCCCAGGTGTACGCCCAGGCGGCGGAGGCCCGCGGCGCGTGGGACGCCCGCCTGGAGGCGCTGGTCGTCAACTCGCTGCTCTCCGGGGACGCGGACGAGGGAGTGCTGTCCCGGGCGGCCGCGCTCGGCTGGGGCCAGCCGAGCCAGGTCCGGGTGGTGATGGGCAGCGCCCCGGACGGGGACAGCGAACTCGTGGTCGAGGCGATCCGGCGGGCCGCCCGCTACGCCAAGCTGCACGTGCTGACCGGTGTGCTGGGCAAGCGCCTGGTGGTCGTCGTCGGCGGCGACAAGGAGCCGGTGCACGCCGCCCGCGCACTGATCGGCCAGTTCGCGGCCGGCCCGGTGGTGGTCGGCCCGACGGTCGGCGACCTGCTGTCCGCGACCCGCTCCGCGCACGCCGCGGCGGCCGGCCTGCGCGCCTGCGCCGCCTGGCCGGACGCCCCGCGCCCCGTCCTCGCGGACGACCTGCTGCCGGAACGCGCCCTGGCCGGGGACGCGGCGGCCCGCCGCCAGCTGGTGGAGGAGATCTACACACCGCTGGAAGAGGCCGGATCGGCCCTGCTGGAGACCCTGAGCGTCTACCTGGAGCAGGCCTCCTCGCTGGAGGGCGCCGCCCGGATGCTCTTCGTCCACCCCAACACGGTGCGCTACCGGCTCCGACGTGTGACTGATGTCACGGGCTATGCTCCCTCCGACGTACGTTCGGCCTTCACCCTGCGCATCGCACTCGCGCTTGGCCGGCTCGGCACGGTGGGGGAGCAGAGCTGACAGCGCTGTAGGGACCCAACAATCCCGCGTGCTTTTCTTCGTTACCGTCGCCTACCCGCCCGCGGGCGCCTGGCGAGAGAGGGTTGAACCGTGCTCGTAATCGTCGCCCCTGGACAGGGTGCCCAGTCTCCCGGATTCCTCAGCCCCTGGCTGGAGGTGGACGGCGTCGCCGACCGCCTGCGCGGCTGGTCCGAGGTCGCCGGGATCGACCTGGTGCACTACGGAACCGAAGCCTCCGAAGAGGAGATCAAGGACACCGCCGTCGCGCAGCCGCTGCTGGTCGCGGCCGGCCTGGTGACCGCCCGGGCGCTGTTCCCGGACGAGACCGAGGCCCGCCGGCTGGTCGGCGCGGTCGCCGGCCACAGCGTCGGCGAGATCACCGCCGCCGCCGGCGCCGGTGTGCTGACCGCGCACGACGCGCTGGCGTTCGTCCGCGAGCGCAGCCTGGGCATGGCCGAGGCGGCCGCGGCCACCGCGACCGGCATGATCGCCGTTCTCGGCGGCGACGCCGAACTCGTCGCGGCCAAGCTCGCGGAGCACGGCCTGACGGCGGCCAACAACAACGGCGGCGGCCAGATCGTGGCGGCCGGCACGCTGGAGCAGCTGGAGGCCCTGCGGGCCGACGCGCCGGCCGGCTCCCGGCTGATCCCGCTGAAGGTGGCGGGGGCCTTCCACACCGAGCACATGGCCTCGGGCGTGGAGCGGCTCGCCAAGCTGGCCGCGACCCTGGTGGTCTCGGACCCGGCCCTGGCCTACGTCTCCAACCGGGACGGCGAGGTCGTGCAGTCCGGCGCCGAGGTGCTGGACCGGCTGGTGTCGCAGGTCTCCAACCCCGTCCGCTGGGACCTCTGCATGGAGACCCTCCAGCAGCTCGGGGCCACCGCCGTGATCGAGCTCTCGCCGGCCGGCACCCTCACCAACCTGGTCAAGCGCAACGTCAAGGGCGTCGCGACGCTGGCCCTGAAGACCCCGGCCGATCTCGACAAGGCGCGCGCGCTGGTCGCCGAGCACGGCGGTCAGGAGCAGTCCGCATGAGCACCCCCCGGATCCGGCCCACCACCGGCGCGGCGTACTCGAGGATCCTCGGCGTGGGCGGCTACCGCCCCGTCCGGGTGATCCCGAACGCCGAGGTGCTGAACTGGATCGAGTCCTCGGACGAGTGGATCCGCAGCCGCAGCGGGATCGCCGAGCGGCGCTGGGCCGGCCAGGACGAGACCGTCGCCGAGATGTCGGTGCAGGCGGCTGGCAAGGCCATCGCGCAGTCCGGCATCACCGCCGGGCAGATCGGCGGCGTGATCGTCGCCACCGTCTCGCACCTGAAGCAGACCCCGGCGATCGCCACCGAGATCGCCGAGCGGCTCGGCTGCGGCACCGCTCCGGCGTTCGACATCTCGGCCGCCTGTGCGGGCTTCGGCTACGGCCTGGGCCTCGCGGACGGCATGGTCCGCGGCGGCAGCGCCGAGTACGTGCTGGTCATCGGCGTCGAGCGGCTCAGCGACCTGACCGACACCTCGGACCGTTCGACCGCGTTCATCTTCGGTGACGGCGCCGGTGCCGCCATCGTCGGCCCGTCCGACACCCCGGGCATCAGCAAGGTCATCTGGGGCTCGGACGGCTCGCAGAAGGACGTCATCTCGCAGACCGAGGCCTGGGACACCGCGTTCGGCAAGGAGGACGCCGTCAACGGCCTCGCCGACGACCGGCTCCCCGGCCAGGCCGGCAAGTGGCCGGCCCTGCGGATGGAGGGCCAGAGCGTCTTCCGCTGGGCCGTCTGGGAGATGGCGAAGGTCGCCCAGCAGGCGCTGGACGCCGCCGGGATCACCGCCGACCAGCTCGGCGCGTTCATCCCGCACCAGGCCAACATGCGGATCACCGATGCCATGATCAAGGCACTCAAGCTGCCCGCGTCGGTACCGGTGGCCCGCGACATCGCCGAGACCGGCAACACCTCGGCGGCCTCCATCCCCCTGGCGATGGAACGCATGTTGGAGAGCGGGGAGGCCCGCAGCGGCGATCTCGCCCTGATCATCGGGTTCGGGGCGGGTCTCGTCTACGCCGCGGCAGTCGTTACGCTCCCCTAGGCACATCCGCAGTACAGCTGTACCCGTTCGTACCCGTCAAGAGAACCGCGGCCGCCCGCCGGGCGGCCGCACCAAACACCGAAGAGGAGCAGCCACCATGGCTACTACCAAGGACGAGGTCCTGGAAGGTCTCGCTGAGATCGTCAACGAGATCGCCGGTATCCCGAACGAGGACGTCGAGCTCGACAAGTCCTTCACGGACGACCTCGACGTCGACTCGCTGTCCATGGTCGAGGTCGTCGTGGCCGCCGAGGAGAAGTTCGAGGTGAAGATCCCGGACGACGAGGTCAAGAACCTCAAGACCGTCGGCGACGCCGTGGACTACATCCTCGCGAACGTCTGAGCCTCGGTCACCACGACCGGCCAGGTCGGCCAGCCCGACCGCTAGACCGGCCGGGGCTCCCCGCTCGCGGAGCGCCCCGGCCGGGCCCCACCCCCGGCGCCGCCGAAAACCCCGCCACACGTGAGAGAGACAATCCAGTGACCGCTGAAAACCGCACCGTGGTCGTCACGGGTATCGGCGCCTTCACGCCGCTGGGCGGCGACGCCGCCTCCACCTGGGACGGCCTGCTCGCCGGCCGCTCCGGGGTGAAGGTCCTGACCGAGGAGTGGGCGGCCGACCTCCCCGTCCGGATCGCCGCGCGCACCGCGGTCGAGCCGGGCGAGATCCTCCCCCGGCCGCTGGCCCGCAAGCTGGACCGCTCGGCGCAGTTCGCGCTGATCGCCGCCCGCGAGGCCTGGGCCGACGCCGGCTACGAGACGCCCGCCACCGACGTGTCCTCCAAGCTCGCCCCCGAGCGCCTGGGCGCGGTCATCGCCTCCGGCATCGGCGGCGTGACCACCCTCCTGGACCAGTACGACGTACTGAAGGAGAAGGGCGTCCGCAAGGTCTCCCCGCACACCGTCCCGATGCTGATGCCCAACTCCCCGGCGGCCAACGTCGGCCTGGAGGTCGGCGCTCGCGCGGGCGTGCACACCCCTGTCTCCGCCTGTGCCTCCGGCGCCGAGGCGATCGGCTACGCGATCGAGATGATCCGTACCGGCCGCGCCGACGTCGTGGTGGCCGGCGGCACCGAGGCGGCGATCCACCCGCTGCCGATCGTCGCCTTCGCCAACATGATGGCGATGTCCAAGAACAACGACGAGCCGCAGCGCGCCTCCCGCCCGTACGACAAGGCCCGGGACGGCTTCGTCCTCGGCGAGGGCGCCGGCGTGATCGTGCTGGAGTCCGCCGAGCACGCCGCGGCGCGCGGTGCCCGGGTCTACGCCGAGGCCGTGGGCCAGGGCCTGTCCTCGGACGCCCACCACATCGCGCAGCCCGAGCCGACCGGTGCGGGCGTGGCCCGCGCGCTCGCCGACCTGTTCGAGCGCAACCAGCTCGACAAGTCCGAGATCGTGCACGTCAACGCGCACGCCACCTCGACCCCGCAGGGCGACACCGCGGAGCTGAAGGCCCTGCGCAAGGAGCTCGGCGAGCACCTCGACCACATCGCGGTCTCCGCGACCAAGTCGATGACCGGCCACCTGCTGGGCGGCGCCGGCGGCATCGAGACCGTCGCCACCGTGCTGGCGCTGTACAACCGGCTGGCCCCGCCGACCATCAACGTCGACGACCTGGACGACGACGTGGACGCGGACATCGTCACCGGCGAGCCCCGCAAGCTGCCCGCGGGCCCGATCGCCGCGCTGAACAACTCGTTCGGCTTCGGCGGCCACAACGTGGTGCTGGCCTTCCGCAGCGTCTGACCGCAGTACTGACAGTGGGGCCCGCGCTCGATGAGCGCGGGGCCCCCCGCGGTCGCGTGTAAACCAAAACGAGCCCCCCAGACACCCAACAAAAACGGATTGCGGCGTGGGGGTGGAGA
>NZ_JBHUWW010000209.1:0-10063 GCF_042669755.1 Kitasatospora sp. NPDC057223
ACCGGATCCGGTACCGCGGCCCTCGCCGTTGTCGCGCTCCGCCGTCAGCCCGCCTCGCCGAACCAGGTGGTGAGGGCGTGCCGCAGGGTGTCGGCCTCGGCGGCGCCGCCCGCGAAGGCGATGTGGCCGTCGGGGCGGACCAGCAGTGCGGCGGCGTCGATCCCGGGGTGCGGCTCGGCCGTCACGGTGTCGACCCGGTCGCTCCAGCCGCCGGTGTCCAGGCCCGGCTCCGCGCCCAGCAGGACGAGGAGCCCGCGCCCGGCGTGCAGCAGGCCGGTCAGCGGGACCGGACCGTCCGCGGTGCCGAGCTCGACCTCCGGCGCCCGCAGGCCCAGCAGCGGGTGCGGCTCCCCGGCGCCGTCCGGCAGCGGCAGCTCGTACCGCAGGCCGGCCCCGCCCGCGAGATCGACCAGGAACTGGTTCGGGCCGTCCAGCGCGAGCACCTCGCGCAGGATCTCCCGCAGCGGGCCGATCTTCTCCGCCGGGTGCAGCAGTGCGGTCTGCGCCTGGGTGGACCGCAGCGCGTGCCGCCCGGCCGGGTGGCGCTCCGCGTCGTAGCTGTCGAGCAGGCCCTCGGGGGCCCGGCCGTTCGCCACGGCCGCCAGCTTCCAGCCCAGGTTCAACGCGTCCTCGAAGGCCGTGTTGAGGGCCAGGCCGCCCAGCGGGTAGTGCACGTGCGCGGCGTCGCCGGCCAGCAGCACCCGGCCCGAGCGGTACTGCTCGGCCTGCCGGGCCGCGTCGTCGAACCGGGCCGCCCACAGGGGCTTGAGCGGCCCGAGGTCGATGTCGGACAGCCGGGCGACGGCCGCCTCCAGCTCCTCACCGGTCACCGGCGGCGCGTCGTCCACCGGGGGAGTGCCGAACTCGGTGGTGATCAGCCGCAGCCGGTCCGGGGCCACCGGCGCGCCCATGAAGAGCCCGCGCTCGGCATACCGGGCGCCGAACACCTCCGGTGGCACCTTCGCGAAGTCCACCTCCAGATCGGCGACGATGCCCGAGGACTCGGCGTCGCTGCCGGTGAAGGCGATCCCGGCCAGCTCGCGGACCGCACTGCGCGGCCCGTCGGCACCGACCAGGTACGCGGCCTCCAGCCGGTACGGGCCGTCCGGGCCGACGACGTCCACCACGACCCGGTCGTCGTCCTGGGCCAGGCCGGTCAGCTCGTGGCCGCGCCGGATGTCGGCGACGGCCCCGGAGGCCGCGGCCGACTCCCGGATCCGCCGCTCGACCCGCTCCTCGACCCGGGACTGCGGGAGCAGGAACGGGTAGCGGGACTGCCCGCCGGCCCGGTCCGGGTCCAGCCACAGCAGCGAGAAGTGCACCTGCGGCAGGGCCAGCCCGCTGCCCCGTAGTTCCTCGAAGAGCCCGCGCCGCTCCAGCGCCGCCACGGCGGCGGTGTTCAGCGCCACCCCGGCCGCCTCGCGCTGCTCGGCCGCCTGCTCCAGGACGACCACCGGTACGCCGGCCAGCGCCAGTTCGGCGGCGACCAGCAGGCCGGTGACGCCGGCGCCGGCGATCACCACCGGCAGTCCGGCACTCACGCGTCACCCGCCTCTGCGCCGGCCGCCGGGGTGCCGAACCAGGTGGTGAGGGCGTGCCGCAGGGTGTCCGGGTCGGGGGTGCTGCTCGCGAAGGCGATGTGCCCGTCGGGGCGGACCAGCAGCGTGGTGGCGGCGAGCTCGGGGTGCGGCTCGGCGCTCAGGGTGTGGACGCGCTCGCTCCAGCCGCTGACGTCGAGGCCGGGCTCCTCGCCGAAGCTGATCAGCAGGCCGTGACCGCTGTGCAGGTGGGTGGCGAGGGTGGTCGGCCCGTCCGGGGTGGTGAGTTCGAGGTCGGGGGCGCGCAGGCCCAGCAGCGGGTGCGGCTCCCCGGCGCCCTCGGGCAGCGCCAGGTCGTAGCGGACGCCGACGCCGGTCACCAGGGCCAGCAGGAAGTCGTTGACCTCCTTGAACTTCACCAGCTCGCCGAAGATCTCCCGGAGCGGGGTGATCTTGTCCAGCGGGTAGAGCAGCGAGACCTGCGCCTGCGTGTTCACGCAGACCCGCCGGCCCACCGGGTGGCGCTCCGCGTGGTAGCTGTCGAGCAGGCCCTCGGGGGCCCAGCCGTTCACCACGGCCGCGAGCTTCCAGCCCAGGTTGAACGAGTCCTGCAGGCCGGTGTTCAGGCCCTGGCCGCCGATCGGGTAGAACACGTGCGCCGCGTCGCCGGCCAGCAGCACCCGGCCCGAGCGGTACTCGTCCGCGAGGCGGGTGGAGTTGCCGAAGCGCGAGACCCAGGTGGTCTCCTCGAACTCCGGCACCGTGCCGGTGACGCGCTTGATCGCGGCCCGCAGCTCGTCGTCCGTCACCGGGACGTCGTCGCCGGGGCGCTCCTGGTCGAACTCCGTCGTCATCAGCCGCAGCTTGCGGCCGTTGTCGATCGGCACGTTCGCCAGCCAGCCGCCGGGGTACAGCTCCGCCGAGTACGCGACGGTCTGGCCCTCCTTCACCACGACGTCGCCGAGCACGCCGTAGAACGACGACCCGGTGCCGGGGAAGCCGATCCCCGCCAGCTTGCGGACCTTGCTGTGCCCGCCGTCGGCACCGACCAGGTAGGCGCCCTCCAGCCGGTACGGGCCGTCCGGGCCCTCGACGTCGACCACGACGCCGTCCTCGTCCTGCTCCAGCGCGACCACCTCGTGACCGCGCCGGATCTCGGTGCCGAGCTCGCGGGCCCACGCCTCCAGGGCGTGCTCGGTCTTCCACTGCGGGACGGCCAGCGTGTAGTCCTCGCGCGGGCCGACGGGACGCTCCAGCCAGAACAGGCCGAAGTGCATGGCCGGCCAGGCCTCCGTCTCCGGCGTCTTGAAGCGGTCGACGATGCCGCGCTGGTTCAGTACCTCGATGCTGCGCACGTGCAGGCCCAGGCCCCGGGACTCCCCGCTCGGCTCCGGCAGCTTCTCCAGGATGACGGCCTCGACGCCGGCCAGCCGCAGTTCGGCGGCGAGCAGCAGTCCGGTCGGTCCTGCGCCTGCGATGATGACCCTCTGGCTCACGGACGGGCTCCTTCTGGGAAGTACGAAGAACAGGGGAGGGGCACCGCGTGTACGCGGTGCCCCTCCGACGCTCTCGGACCGGCCTAAAGCAGGGCCTTCGCGGCCGCTAAAGCGGCGGCCCGCGGAGCTCAGCCCGTGGTGGGCAGCAGCCGGGTCAGCTCGCGGGCCAGCGCCGCCGCGTCCGGGTGGTCGTACGCGATCACGGCCGGCAGTTCGACGCCGAGGACGCCCACCAGGCGGTTGCGCAGCTCCAGCGCGGTGAACGAGGAGAAGCCCGCCTCCAGGAAGTTGTCCTCCGCGCCCAGCTCGTCCGGGGAGTCGTGGCCGAGCACCGTCGCCGCGTGCAGCCGGACCAGGCCCACCAGCGTCTCCGTCCGGGCTGCCGGGCTCTGCGCGGCCAGCTCGGCCCGCAGCGCCCGTGCGCGGTCGGCGTCCACCGGCGGCGCCTCGGGGAGCGGGGCCGCCCGCTCCTGCGGCGCCTCCTCCGGGGCCGGCGCAGGCGCGGCACTGCTTCGCCAGGCCGTCAACGCGGGCAGCACGGCAGCCAGTTGGGCGGCCAGCTCGGAGTCCTCGGGGGCGTCGGGGGCCAGCAGCCCGGCCAGCTCGGCGGCGCCGCCCTCGACGGCCGCCCAGAACCGGTCCTGCGCCGCGTCCGGGGCCTGCCCGGGAGCGGCCGGCTCCGAGCGGTCCAGCCAGAACGTCCGGTGCTGGAACGCGTACGTGGGCAGGTCGGCGCGGGGCGCCGGGCCGGGGCCGTGCACGGCGGCCCAGTCCACCTCGGCACCGGACACGTGCAGCCGGGCGAGCCCGGTGAGCAGCGCGGCGGCCTCCGGGCGGTCGCGCCGCAGCAGCGGCACCACCTCGGCGCCCGAACCGGCCGCCAGGGACTCCTGGACGAGCGGCGCCAGCACCGCGTCCGGGCCCACCTCGACGTACCAGCCGGTGCCCTCGCCCTGGAGCGTGCGCAGGCCGTCGTGGAAGCGCACCGCCTCCCGCACGTGCCGCACCCAGTACCCGGGGGAGGCGAGCAGCTCCGGCTCCGCCAGGGCGCCGGTCAGGTTGGAGACCAGCGGGATCACCGGCGCCGCGTACGCCAGGCCCTTGGCGACCCGCTCGAACTCGTCGAGCATCGGGTCCATCAGCGGGGAGTGGAAGGCGTGGCTGACCCGCAGCCGCCGGGTCTTGCGGCCCAGGGCCTGCCAGCGGGCCGCGATCTCCTCGACGGCGGCCTCCTCGCCCGAGACCACGGTGGACGCCGGCCCGTTGACCGCCGCCACCGAGACCCGGCCCTCGTACCCGGCGAGCGAGGCCGTCACCTGGCGCTCGGGCGCCCGGACGGAGAGCATCGCGCCGCCGGCCGGCAGCGCGTCCATCAGCCGGGCCCGCGCGGCGACCAGGGCGGCGGCGTCCTCCAGCGTGAGGACGCCCGCCGCGTGCGCCGCCGCCAGCTCGCCGACCGAGTGGCCGACGAGCACGTCGGGCCGCAGGCCCCAGGACAGCAGCAGCCGGTACAGGGCCGTCCCGACCGCGAACAGGGCGGGCTGCGTCCAGGCCGTCCGGTGCACCAGCTCCGCCTCGGGCGTGCCGGGCTCGGCGAACACGATGTCGCGCAGCGGGCGCTCCAAGTGCGCCGCGAAGGCCTCGCCGACCTCGTCGAAGGCCGTCGCGTACACCGGGAAGGCCTCGTACAGCTCCCGCCCCATGCCGGGACGCTGACTGCCCTGGCCGGAGAACAGGAAGGCCGTCCGGCCGCCGGCGGCCGCGCCCGCGGCGGGGCGCAGCAGGCCGGGGAAGTCGGTGCCCGCCGCCAGCGCGGCCAGCCCCTCCAGCCGGGCCGCCGACCCGGCGCCGACCACGGCCGCGCGGTGCGGCAGGGCCGTGCGCGCGGTGACCAGGGTCCGGGCGGTGGCGGCGACGTCCTGCGGGTGGGCGGCCAGGTGGGCGCGCAGCCGGCCTGCCTGGTCGCGCAGCGCCTGCTCGGAGTGCGCCGACAGCAGCCAGGGCAGGCCCGGGGCGTCGCCCGGCTGCTCGGCGGGTCCCTCCTCCTCGGTGGGTGCTTCGAGGATGACGTGGGCGTTGGTGCCGCTGATGCCGAAGGAGGAGACGGCGGCCCGGCGGGGGCGGCCGGTCTCCGGCCAGGGGGTGTGCTCGGTGAGGAGCGCGACGTTCCCGGCGGTCCAGTCGACGTGCGGGGACGGCTCGTCGACGTGCAGGCTGCGCGGGATCTCGCCGTGCCGGAACGCCTCGATCATCTTGATCACGCCGGCCACGCCGGCGGCGGCCTGGGTGTGGCCGATGTTGGACTTGATCGAACCCAGGTGGAGCGGGAGTCCGGCGGGGCGGTCCTGGCCGTAGGTGGCCAGGATGGCCTGTGCCTCGATCGGGTCGCCGAGCGTGGTGCCGGTGCCGTGCGCCTCGACCACGTCCACCTGGTCCGCCGTCAGTTCGGCGTTGGCCAGCGCCTGGCGGATCACCCGCTGCTGCGCGGGCCCGTTCGGCGCGGTCAGGCCGTTGCTCGCACCGTCCTGGTTCACCGCCGAGCCGCGCAGGACGGCCAGCACCGGGTGCCCGTTGCGGCGCGCGTCCGACAGCTTCTCCAGCACCAGCAGGCCGGCCCCCTCGCCCCAGCCCGTGCCGTCGGCCGCCGCCGCGAACGGCTTGCAGCGCCCGTCCGGCGCGAGCCCGCGCTGCCGGCTGAACTCGGTGAACACACCCGGCGTCGCCATCACCGTCGCACCGCCCGCCAGCGCGAGCGTGCTCTCGCCCGAACGCAGCGACTGCGCCGCCAGGTGGACGGCGACCAGCGAGGACGAGCACGCCGTGTCCACCGTCACCGCCGGGCCCTCCAAGCCCAGCGTGTACGCGATCCGGCCGGTCGCCACGCTGCTCGCGCTGCCGTGGCCGATCCACCCCTCGAAGCCGTCCGGCACGGCCTGGTACAGCCGGGCGCCGTAGTCGTCGTACATGACCCCGGCGAACACGCCCGTCCGGCTGCCGCGCAGCGCCGACGGGTCGATCCCGGAGCGCTCCAGGGCCTCCCAGGCGATCTCCAGCAGCAGCCGCTGCTGCGGGTCCGTGGCCAGCGCCTCACGCGGGCTGATACCGAAGAACCCGGCGTCGAAGTCGCCCGCGTCGTACAGGAACCCGCCCTCGCGGGCGTACGAGGTGCCCTGGTGGTCCGGGTCCGGGTCGTAGAGGTTCTCCACGTCCCAGCCCCGGCCGGCCGGGAACGGGCCGACCGCGTCCACCCCGTCCGCGACCAGCCGCCACAGCTCGGCCGGCGAGTTCACCCCGCCCGGGTAGCGGCAGGCCATGCCGACCACCGCGATCGGCTCGCGCCGCTCCGCCTCCAGGGTGGTGACCCGACGGCGGGTGCGGTGCAGGTCCTCGGTGACCCACTTCAGGTAGTCGACGAGCTTCTGATGGTCCGTTGTCTGGTCCGTCATCGGGGAAAACTGCCTTCTTCTCGGGCGCCTGCGGGGAAAGGGGTCAGAGCTCTGCCGGGCCTGCGCCCGTCGCGTCGGAACGGCCGAGCGTGGTGTCGATGAAGGCCATCAGCTCGTTGAGGTCCGCGTCGCGGATCGACTCGCTGACCGCCTCCTCGTCCGCCGCCTCCTCGACGGCCGCGGCCGCGGGCGCGCCCCAGCGGCCGAGCAGCGCGTCGAGCCGGGCGGCGATCCGGCCGCGGCCCACCTCGTCCAGTGAGGCGGCGCTGAACGCGGCCTCCAGCCGGTCCAGTTCGGCGAACAGGTGGTCGGCCGCAGCGCCCGGCCGGGGCTCCGCCGCACCGCGCAGGTAGCGGGCCAGCGCGACCGCCGTCGGGTGGTCGAACACCAGCGTCACCGGCAGCCGAAGGCCGGTCGCCGCCCCCAGCCGGTTGCGGAGCTCGACCGCCGTCAGCGAGTCGAAGCCCAGCTCCTTGAACGAGCGGTCGGCCGGCACCGCGGCCGGATCGGCATGGCCGAGCACCGCCGCGATCTCGCCGCGCACCAGGCGCAGCACCACCGCGTCGCGCTCCTCGGCCGGCACCGTGGCCAGCCGCTCCGCGAGCGGCTGCCCGCCACCGGAGCCCTGGCCCGGCCGGCGGACCGGCCGGCGCACCAGCTCGCGGAACACCGAGGGCACCTGGCCGGCCGAGCGCAGCGCCGCCGTGTGCAGCGTCGCCGCGAGCAGCAGCGGCTCCGGCGAGGCCAGCGCCAGGCCGAGCAGCTCCAGCCCGAGGTCGGACGGGATCGCGGCGAAACCGCTGCGGGCGATCCGGGCGTGGTCCGCCGCCGTGAGGTGCCCGGTCAGCCCGCCGCCGTCGGCCCAGCGGCCCCAGGCCACCGACACCGCCGGCAGGCCGAGCGCCCGCCGGCGGTAGGCCAGCGCGTCCAGGAAGGTGTTCGCGGCCGCGTAGTTGGCCTGCCCCGGCGCACCGGCGATGCCCGCCGCCGAGGAGAACAGCACGAACGCGGCCAGCCCGAGGTCCCGGGTCAGCTCGTGCAGGTGCCACGCCGCGTCGGCCTTCGGCCGCAGCACCGCTTCGAGCCGCTCGGGGGTGAGCGACTCCAGCGTCCCGTCGTCCAGCGCACCGGCGGAGTGCACCACCGCCGTCAGCGGGTGCCCGGCCGGCACGGAGGCCAGCAGGGCGGCCAGTGCCTCCCGGTCGGCCGCGTCGCACGCGGCGACCCGGACCTCGGCCCCCAGCGCCTCCAGCTCCGCCGCCAGTTCGGCCGCACCGGGCGCCTGCGGCCCGCCGCGCCCGGCCAGCAGCAGGTGCCGCACGCCGTACCGCTGCACCAGCTCCCGGGCGACCAGCCCGCCCAGCAGGCCCGTCCCACCGGTGATCAGCACCGTCCCCTCCGGGTCCAGCGCCACGGGCTGCGCCGCGCCGCCGTCCGCCCGGGCGAGCCGGGGGACGAGGACGGCGCCGTCGCGCACCGCGAACTGCCGCTCCTCGGCCGCCAGCGCGCCCGCCACCGCACCGGGCAGCGCCCGCCGCGAGGAGGGCAGCGCGTCCAGGTCGGCCACCGCGAACCGGCCGGGGTGCTCGTTGACCGCGCTGCGCAGCAGGCCCCAGACGGTCGAGCCGGCCAGGCCCGGCACGTCCTCCCCGGGAGCGGTCGCCACCGCGCCGGTGGTCACCGCGACCAGGGTCGCGTCGGCCGTCCAGTCCTGGACGGCCCACTCACCCGCGAGGGCGAGCGCCCGCCGGGCGCTCTCGTGCGCCCCCGGGAGGGCGTCCTCGCCGGCGGCGCCGTCGAAGGCGGCCAGGAACACCGCCGGGAGGGCGGCCCCCGCGCCGACGGCCGCTGCCGCGGCGGCGAGATCCGGGTACTGGACGGCCTTCACCCCGGCCGTCGCCAGCACGGCGGACAGCTCCAGCGGGTCGTCGCCGACCAGCGCCCACGGCCGGTCACCCGGCGCGGGATCGCCCACGGCGTCCGGCAGCCCGACCCAGGCGAGCCTGAACAGCGAGTCCCCGGCCCGCCCGACGGCCCTGGCCAGCTGCTCGTGCGAGATCTCCCGGAAGCCCAGCCGCTCCACCCCGCCGAGCGGCGCACCCGACTCGTCGTGGAAGGCCAGGGAGGCCGCGTCCGAACCCAGCCGGGACACCCGGACCCGCAGCGCCCGCGGCCCGGCACCCGCCGCCGGCAGCGTGACACCGTGCCAGGCGAACGGCAGCCGCACGCCGTCCGTCGGGCCGTCCTGCGCCGCCGCCAGCACCAGCACGTGCAGCGCGGCGTCCAGCAGCGCCGGGTGCACGGCGAAGCCGTCGGCCGCGCCGCCCTCGTCGGCCGGCAGGTCGAGCCGCACCTCGGCGTACAGGTCCTCGCCCTGCTGCCAGGCCGCCGTCAGCCCCTGGAACGCCGGCCCGTACACGTACCCGCGCGCGGCCAGCAGCTCGTAGTGGCCCGCGAGGTCGAGCTCGTCCGCACCGGCCGGCGGCCAGCTGCCCCCGGGCTGCGCCGTGCGCTGCGCCTCGGGGCCCAGCAGGCCGGACGCGTGCCGCGTCCACTCGGTGCGGTCCGCCGCGTCCTGCCCGGCGGCCGGGGTGGCCGGCCGGGAGTGGATGCTTACCGGCCGCAGCCCGGCGCCGTCCTCGGCGCCCACGCGCAGCTGCAGCTGGAGCGCGTCCTGGGCGCCGATCGCGACCGGCGCCTCCAGGGTCAGCTCCACCAGCTCCGGCAGGCCCGTCGCGGCCCCGGCGTGCAGCGCCGCCTCGACGAGCGCGGTGCCCGGCAGCAGGACGGCGTCCAGCACCGCGTGGTCGGCCAGCCAGGGCTGGGCGGCGAGCGAGAGCCGCCCGGTCAGCACGAGCGTGCCGTCCTCCGCGACCGGCAGCGCTCCGGTGAACAGCGGGTGCCCGCTGGCCTCCAGGCCGGGCCCGGCCCCGCCGCTCTCGGCGGCCGTCGGCACGTGCAGCCAGTGCCGGGTGCGCTGGAAGGGGTAGGTGGGCAGGCCCAGGTGGGTCGCCCGGTGCTCCGGGCGCCCGCCGAGCGTCCACTGCCGGACGGCCGTCCCGGTGGTCCAGGCCCGGCCGAGTGCGGTGAGGAACTGGGCGTGGTCGTCCTCGTCGCGGCGCAGCGTGCCCTGCACGTTCACGCCGTCCGCCTCCAGGTCGTCCAGGGTCTGCTGGACGCCGTAGGCGAGCACGGGGTGCGGGCTGCTCTCGACGAACTGCGTGTGCCGGTCGCGGACCAGCGCGCGGACGGTCTCGTCCAGCCGGACGGTCTGGCGCAGGTTGCGGTACCAGTAGTCCGGGGTGAGCTCGGTGGTGTCGATCACGTCGCCGGTCACCGTCGAGTAGAACGGCACGCCGGCGGCGCGCGGGGTGATGCCCGCGAGCAGCCGGGCCAGCTCGTCCTTGATGCTCTCGACGTGGTGGGAGTGGGAGGCGTAATCGACGGGGATGCGGCGGGCGCGGATGTCGTTGGCTTCGTAGTGTGCTTGGAGGGTGTCGAGTTCGGTGGCGGTGCCGGAGACGACGGTGGTGGCGGGGCCGTTGACGGCGGCGATGGAGAGGCCGGGGGTGAGGGTGATGTC
>NZ_JBHUWW010000210.1:0-9781 GCF_042669755.1 Kitasatospora sp. NPDC057223
GGGCCGGGGCCGCCGACGGACAGATCGTCAGTGCACGCCCTCGAAGAGGCTCGTCACCGAACCGTCCTCGAACACCTCGCGGATCGCGGCCGCGATGGACGGCGCGATGGACAGCGTGGTGATCTTGTCCAGCTGGATCTCACCCGGCGTCGGCAGCGTGTTCGTGAACACGAACTCGCTCACCCGGGAGTTCTTCAGCCGGTCCGCGGCGGGGCCCGACAGCACGCCGTGCGTCGCGGCCACGATCACGTCGGCCGCGCCGTTGTCGAACAGCGCGTCGGCGGCGGCGCAGATCGTCCCCGCCGTGTCGATCATGTCGTCGACCAGGACGCAGACCCGGCCCTTGACGTCACCGACGACGTCGGCCGACAGGATCGTGTTCGCCTGCGACATGTCGCGGCGCTTGTGGATGATCGCCAGCGGCGCGCCCAGCCGGTCCGACCACTGGTCGGCGACCTTCACCCGGCCGGCGTCCGGCGAGACGATGGTCAGCTTCGAGCGGTCCACCTTGCCGCCCACGTAGTCCGCCAGCAGCGGCAGCGCGAACAGGTGGTCCACCGGCCCCGAGAAGAAGCCCTGGATCTGCGCGGTGTGCAGGTCCACCGCCATGATCCGGTCCGCACCGGCGGCCGCCAGCAGGTCCGCCACCAGACGGGCCGAGATCGGCTCCCGGCCGAGGTGCTTCTTGTCCTGGCGGGCGTACCCGTAGAACGGCAGGATCGCGGTGATGCTCCGGGCGGAGGCCCGCTTCAGCGCATCGATCATGATCAACTGCTCCATGATCCACTGGTTGATGGGAGCCGTGTGGCTCTGCATCACGAAGCAGTCCGCACCGCGCGCGGAATCCAGGAACCGGACGTAGATCTCACCGTTGGCGAAATCCAGGGCCTTGGTCGGGACGAGTTCGGTGCCCAGTGATGCGGCCACCTCCCTCGCCAGCTCAGGGTGGGCACGGCCGGAGAAGAGCTTCAGCTTCTTCTCACCCGACGTCGTGATCCCGCTCACTGCACCGTCTCCTCGCGTTGCTTACGCACATGAACCCGCCGCACCGCGGGCAGGCAGCCACCTGAAGCGATGAAGGTCGGGGATTAGCGGTACGCCTCGACCAGGCGATCAAGCCCAATGGCGCACGTATGTCCTCCAGGTTACGCGCCCGGGCGGTGAGCGTCCGCTCCGGTACCAGCCCTCGGACCCCGCGACCAGGCCCGTCGGGCCCCGTCAGGCCTCCCCGGCCTCCCCCGCACCACCCTGCGCGGCAGCGGCCGCCCGGGCCGACGAGGACCCGGGACGCTTGCGCGCCACCCAGCCGTCGATGTTGCGCTGCTGCGCCCGGCTGACACCCAGCGCACCGGCCGGCACGTCGTTCGTGATCACCGAGCCGGCCGCCGTGTAGGCACCGTCCCCCACCGTCACCGGAGCGATGAACATGTTGTCGGAACCCGTGCGGCAGTGGGCCCCGATGACCGTCCGGTGCTTGTTCACCCCGTCGTAGTTCACCGTCACGGAGGCCGCGCCCACGTTGGTGCCCTCACCGATCGTGGTGTCCCCGATGTACGACAGGTGCGGCACCTTCGCGCCCTCGCCGAGCTCCGAGTTCTTGATCTCCACGTACGTGCCGACCTTCGCGCCCCGGGCCAGCCTGGCCCCCGGGCGCAGGTACGCGTACGGGCCGACCGAGGCCGCGTCCCCGATCTCCGCGCGGTCCGCCGTGGTGTTGCTCACATGCGCCCCCGCGCCCACCCGGGTGTCCCGCAGCGTGCAGTTGGGGCCGACCTCGCAGCCCTCGCCCAGATGCGTCGCCCCGTGCAGCTGCGTGTTCGGCAGCACCACCGCGTCCGGCTCGTACGACACCTGCACGTCGAGCCAGACCGACGCCGGGTCCACCACCGTCACGCCCTCGCGCATCGCCCGCTCCACCAGCCGGTCGTTCAGCAGCCGGCGCGCCTCGGCCAGCTGCACCCGGTCGTTGATCCCCAGGATGTCCCGGTAGTCCCCGGCCACCACCGCACCCACCCGGTGGCCCAGCTCGCGCAGGATCCCGAGGGTGTCCGTGAGGTACTCCTCACCCTGCACGTTGCCCGTCGTCACCCGGCCCAGTGCCTCCGCCAGCAGCTTCGCGCTGAACGCGTACACCCCCGAGTTGATCTCCGAGATCGTCCGCTGGGCGTCCGTCGCGTCCTTCTCCTCGACGATCGCCGCCACCGCGCCGTCCGCCTCGTCCCGCAGGATCCGGCCGTAGCCGAACGCGTCCGGCACCACGGCCGTCAGCACCGTCACCCCGTTGCCCTGCTCGGTGTGCGCGGCCACCAGCGCCTCCAGCGACCCGCCGGTGAGCAGCGGCGCGTCACCGGTCGTGACGACCACCGTGCCGTCCAGCTGCACACCGTCCGCCGCCAGCGCCTCCAGCGCCGTCCGCACCGCGTGACCGGTGCCCTTCTGCTCCGCCTGCACCACCGCACGCGCCGCCGGGTACCCGGCGGCCAGGTGCGCCTCGACCTTCTCGCGCATGTGGCCCACCACCACGACCAGCTGCCTCGGGGTCAACTCCTCGGCAGCAGCCACCGCATGGCCCACCAGCGACCGGCCGCACACCTCGTGCAGGACCTTCGGCAGGCTGTTCGACTTCATCCTCGTACCGCCACCGGCGGCGAGCACGATGACAGCGGCAGGGGAATTGGCACTCACGCGGAGGCTCCTCGGTCGGTTCACAGAGAGGGCAGAGCAGCCGGTGGCGCAGAAGTCCGCACGTCCGTGCCCCGGCGCTTCAGAGGATAGCCGGGCCGCCACAGCCGAACGCCGAGGCCAGGGCCTCGGAGGGCCCTGCCCCGGTTCAAGGCTCCGCCGGATGGACTCGAACCATCACTGCAAGGCTCCAAAGGCCTGCGGGCTGCCAATTACCCCACGGCGGACAGTTGCTCAGACCCTACCGGAGTCCGCCGTGCGCTGTGTATCGGCTATGCCGTTCCACCAGCCCTCGATCCTGCGGTAGAGGTCGGCGCTGCCGAGCACGCTGATGACCAGGCACCCGCGATAGCCGTCCCCGGTGTTCCTGCGCACCGTCCCCGGGTTGTGGCGCTTGAGGGTGGCCCGCCGCATGAACCCGACCGGCACCGCGGCGAGTTCCGCCCAGAACCGCTCGGCGGCGGCCACGTCGGCGCTCTCGTGGATCGAGACCCGCAGGCGCCACCGCTCCTCGCCGACCCCCAGGAGCCGCAGCCAGGAGAGGTACACCGCCACCACGCCGGGATCACTGTTGATGAACGCGACGCCCTCCCGGCGGTCGTAGGGCTTGTCCTTGCTCCCCTCCGCCCAGTAGAGCGCCACCCCGACCAGGAAGAGGTCCCGGTCGCTCAACGGTCCGATCTCGGCGGCGGCCGTCGCCTTCGTCGCCCGGCGCTCCTCGTCCCGCTGCATGCGGACCGGCCCCCACCGGGTCTCCGAGGCACGGCGCATCCGCTCCCGCCGGGCCTCCTCGGCATCCGGCACGGGGACGTCCCGCACCCACAGCGACACCGAACTCTTCGAGACCCCCAGCTCCGCCCGGATCTCCTCGTACGTCCGGCCTTCGCCGCGCAGGCGGCGGGCCGTCTCCTGTTGTTCCGTCTTGGCGCGCATGGCCGGAGTCTTGCGGGGCAGGCCGGGCCTACCGGCGGGTTCCGGGGGCGCCCATCCGTTCGGGTGATATCGCTAAAGGCCTGTTGGCGCCCACCGCGCGGTACTTCCCTTGGGGGCACCGCTCAACCTACGATGCCGTAGGTTACGCCCACGTAGGCTCCTTCCCCCCTCGCTCTAGGGATGCCCCATGACTGTCCAGGCCGGCCACGAGCGTTCCCCCGCGCCAGACCTTTCGCCCGACCGACTGCTGTCCGCCACCCGCGGCGGCGAGAAGCAGGGAGCGGCCGAGCGGATCACGCTCGCGCTGTTCATCGCCGTGCCGTTCCTCGCCCTGCTGGCCGCGGTGCCGGTGGCCTGGGGCTGGGGGCTCGGGTGGACGGATCTGGCGATCGCGGTCGTCATGTACTTCGTCGCGTGCCACGGGATCACCATCGGGTTCCACCGCTACTTCACGCACGGCTCCTTCAAGGCGAACCGGGCGCTGCGGCTGACCCTGGCGGTGGCCGGCAGCCTGGCCATCGAGGGGCCGCTGGTGCGCTGGGTGGCCGATCACCGCAAGCACCACCGGTACAGCGACCAGGAGGGCGACCCGCACTCGCCGTGGCGGTACGGCGAGAGCGTCCCGGCCCTGCTGAAGGGGCTGTGGTGGGCGCACATGGGCTGGCTGTTCGACGAGGAGCAGACCCCGCAGTCGAAGTACGCGCCGGATCTGATCGCGGACCCGGCCATAAGGCGGATCTCGCGGCTGTTCTGGCTCTGGACGCTGGTGTCGATGCTGATCCCGCCGCTGGTCGGCGGCCTGGTCTCGATGTCGTGGCAGGGCGCGCTGACGGCGTTCTTCTGGGGTTCGCTGGTGCGGGTGGCGCTGCTGCACCACGTGACCTGGTCGATCAACTCGATCTGCCACGCCATCGGCGCGCGGCCGTTCAAGTCGCGGGACCGCTCGGGCAACGTGTGGTGGCTGGCGGTGCTGTCGTGCGGCGAGTCCTGGCACAACCTGCACCACGCGGATCCGACCTCGGCCCGGCACGGCGTGCTGCGCGGACAGATCGACTCCTCGGCGAGGCTGATCCGGTGGTTCGAGCAGGCCGGGTGGGCGCGGGACGTCCGCTGGCCGGACGCGGAGCGGATCGCCGCCCGCCGCGCCGCATGACGCGTCGGCTGCCGCATGATGTAGGGGTGAACGGGAGCAGCGGAGAAAGCGCAGACGGCCGGCGGACCTCGCGGACGGGGGCTGCCGCGGGGTCCGCCCGTCAGCGCTCCGCCGCCCCGGCGGCGGCCCGGCCGCGCGGCGGCCGGGTCCGGATGACCGGCAAGCAGCGGCGGGAGCAGCTGCTCGACATCGGCCGCTCGGTGTTCGCGGAGCGCGGGTACGACGGCACCTCGGTGGAGGAGATCGCCGAGCGTGCGGGTGTCTCGAAGCCGGTGGTGTACGAGCACTTCGGCGGCAAGGAGGGGCTGTACGCGGTGGTGGTCGACCGCGAGATGCAGCTGCTGCTGGACATGGTGACGGGGGCGCTGACCGGGGGGCACTCCCGGGAGCTGCTGGAGCAGGCGGCGTTCGCGCTGATGGACTACATCGACACCTCGACGGACGGTTTCAAGATCCTGGTCCGGGACTCCCCGGTGGCGCAGTCGACGGGCACCTTCGCGTCGCTGATCAGCGACATCGCGGTGCAGGTGGAGGACATTCTCGGGCTGGAGTTCAAGGCCCGGGGCTTCGACGCGCGGCTGGCGCCGATGTACTCGCAGATGCTGGTGGGGATGGTGGCACTGACCGGCCAGTGGTGGCTGGAGGTGCGCAAGCCCGGCAAGGCCGAGGTGGCGGCCCATCTGGTGAATCTGGCCTGGCACGGCCTGGAGGGCATGGAGCGCCACCCGAAGCTGGTCGGCGACCGCCAGGCCTGAGCGGGCACGGCTGCGGTGGCCCGTTCAGTCCCTGACGGCCACGGCGAAGATCCGGCGGAACGGGAAGACCGTGCCGTGCGGCCCCGCGGGGTAGGCCTCGCGGAGCAGGGCGCCGTACTCGGCGAGGAAGGCCGCCTGGTCGGCCGGGTCGGCGAGGCGGCCGAGGACGGGACGCAGGGCGGTGCCCCTGACCCACTCCAGGACGGGGTCCGGGCCGCTGAGCAGTGTGCTGTAGGTGGTCTCCCAGACGTCGGCGCGGCAGCCGGCCCCGGCGAGGGTGTCCAGGTACTCGCCCGGCCGGTGGACGCCGGCCCGGGTCGGTTCGGCGCCGAGCAGGTGGCGCCAGCGCGGGCTGCGGCGCAGCTCCGCGAGCAGGGTGTGGCTGGGGGCGTCGAAGTTGCCGGGGACCTGGAAGGCGAGCACGGCCCCGGGCCGGAGGGCGCCGGCCCAGCGCCGCAGCAGTGCGGTGTGCCCGGCCGGCCGCTCCCCCTGGCCCGCCTTCGGCGCGGAGCCCTGCCGCCGCCGACCGTCCACGTCGGGGTTGAGCCACTGCAGGGTGGCGTTGCTGACGATCAGGTCGGGGTTCGCGGGGGCGGGGTCGTAGCCGCGGGCGTCGGCGAGGAGGTAGTCGGCGGTGGGTTCACCGGTGCTGCGGGCGGCGGCGAGCATCTCCGGTGAGCTGTCGATGCCGGTGATCCGGGCCTGCGGCCAGCGGGCGCGCAGGACGGCGGTGGAGTTTCCGGGGCCGCAGCCGATGTCGAGGACGGTGGGGCGGGCCGGTTCGGGGAGGACGGGGACGCGGGCCAGCAGGTCGTGCAGCGGCCGGGTCCGTTCGTCGGCGAAGCGGAGGTACTGCGCCGGGTCCCAGTGGACGGTGGTCATGGCGGGCCTCACAAGTATCTCGACATCAAGATATCCACCCGCAGCATGCGCTTAACATTTCTCGACGTCAAGAGACTTCACATCGACACATCCCCCGATACACTGATCCACATGGAGGACGAGGTCGACCGCCTGGTCGCAGCATGGCGCCGAGAGCGCCCCGACCTCGACGTGGAACCACTTGAGGTGCTCAGCCGCGTCAGCCGGCTCGCCCGGCACCTGGACCGCGCCCGCCGCACCGCCTTCGCCGAGCACGGCCTGGAGCCGTGGGAGTTCGACGTCCTGACGGCCCTTCGGCGGGCGGGCTCCCCGTACCAGCTCTCCCCCGGGCAGCTGCTCACCCAGACCCTGGTGACCTCCGGGACGATGACCAACCGCATCGACCGCCTCACCGGCAAGGGCCTGGTCAAGCGCCTCCCCGACCCGGACGACCGCCGCGGCGTGCTGGTCCGCCTCACCGACGACGGCCGCGACCGCGCCGACCAGGCGCTCGCCGGGCTGCTCGCCCACGAGCGGGCCCTCCTGGCCGAGCTCTCGGCGGGCCAGCAGGGCGAGCTGGCGGGCCTGCTGCGCCGGCTGGTCGCACCGTTCGACAACGTCCCGGGCTGAGCCCGGCCGCTCCCGTCACCTCGCGCCCGGCGGCGCTGACGGGCCGCCAGGCCCCACCACCGCCGGCCGCACGCTCAGAAGCCGTCCGGGTACGGGCTGCTCAGCGCGGGCACCGGGGCCTCCTGCGGGGCGCGGTAGCCGGGCAGCAGGCCGGCGAGACGGCGCAGCACCTCGGCGTCGCAGTTCCCGGCGGCCGCCTCGTACAGGCCGGTCAGACCCCCGGCCAGGTCCTCCGGACAGGTACCGGCCGGCGCCGCGGGGTCGACCGCGGTGGCGTAGATGCGGGCGTGCTCGGTCGGCAGCCGGACCTCGCCCTCGGAGAACAGCGCCTCGTTGAGCTTCTCCCCCGCCCGCAGGCCGGTGTAGCGGATCTCCACCTCCTCGGCACCCAGCTGGACCTGCGCGGCGAAGTTGTGCACCAGGTCGACGATCCGCACCGGATCGCCCATGTCGAGCACGAACACCTCCCCGCCGCGCGCCATCCGGCCCGCCTCCAGCACCAGGCCGACCGCCTCCTCGATGGTCATGAAGAACCGGGTCACGTCGGGGTGGGTGACGGTGACCGGCCCGCCGCTGCGCATCTGCTCCGCCAGCACGGACAGCAGTGAGCCGCGCGAGCCGAGCACGTTGCCGAACCGCACGGCGGAGAACACACCGGTGCCGAGACCGCGGGCGTCCCGGGCGTTCGCCTGGACGATCAGCTCGGCCAGCCGCTTGCTGGCGCCGAGCACGGAGGTCGGGTCGGCCGCCTTGTCGGTGGAGATCAGCACGAACCGCTCCGCGCCGGTCGCCAGCGCGGCCTCCACCAGGTGGTCGGTGCCGAGGACGTTCGACTTCACGGCCTCCGACGGGTGCCGCTCCAGCAGCGGCAGGTGCTTGTGGGCGGCGGCGTGGAAGACCACCTCCGGCTTGAGGTCGCGGAAGATCTGCTGGATCCGCGGGCGGTCCCGGATGTCGGCGATCACCAGGGAGTGGTCGGTGAGCAGCGCCTCGCCCCAGATCTCCAGTTGCAGCCGGTGCAGGTTGGACTCGTCGTGGTCCAGCATGTACAGCTCGCTCGGCCCGAACGCGTTGACCTGGCGGCAGAGTTCGCTGCCGATCGAGCCGCCCGCACCGGTCACCAGGACGCGGCGGCCCTCGATGACCGTCCGGATGTCCGAGGAGACGACGTGCACCTCGTGGCGGCCGATCAGCCGGTTGACGTCCAGGCCGCGCATGTCGGAGCCGACCACCTCCCGGCGCAGCGCGGAGAGGAAGGACGGGAGGTAGCGGACGGCCGCGCCGGCCGCCGCCGCGGCGGTCGCCAGGGTGCGGACCCGCCCCGCCGGCAGGCCGGGGATGGCCAGGGCCACCACCTGGGCGCGGTGCCGGACGGCGAGTTCGGTGAGGTCGGTGAGCGGGCCTAGGAGGGGGACGCCGCCGATGGCACGGCCGGCCTTGGCGGGGTCGTCGTCGAGGACGCCGACCGGGGTCAGCCCGAAGGCGGGGGTGCGGCCGAGATCCCGGACGAGGGCGGTGCCGGCCGATCCGGCGCCGACGACGAGGGTCCGCAGGCCGGCCGGCGGACCGGGCGGCCTGGCCGGCGGTAGGTCGTCGTGGATCTTCCGGACGGGGTCAGGGCGCGCTGAGGTGCTGTTCGGCGACATCGTTCCTCCGGTATTCCCTGTGACCTGACGGACCTGGCTCGGTCGGTACCTGGGTGTTGCGGGGATGAATCAGCCGGCGCCGGGTGCGGTGGTCGAGGCGACGGAAGACGGCGCGGTGCGCGGGCCCGGGTCGGTGGGGCTGACACCGGCCCGGCGGGCGATCGCGACGGCGGCGAGGGTGGAGTGCACGCCGAGCTTGCCGAGCACGTTCTGCATGTGGGTGCGCACGGTGTGCGGGGAGAGGTAGAGGCGTTCGGCGACGGACTGACGGCCGAGGCCGGCCACCATGCAGCGCAGGATCTGCTTCTCGCGGGGGGTGAGGGTGTCGACGAGGCGTTCGCTCTCGGTGCGGTCGCGCCGGGCGGTGGTGAGTTCGCGGATGACGCCGGTGAGCAGCGCGGGCGGGAGGTGGGTCTCGCCGCGCAGGACGCCGCGGACGACGGCGGTGAGGCGGGCGAGCGAACTCTCCTTGGCGACCCAGCCGCAGGCGCCCGAGTGCAGCGCGCGGGCCGCGCGGTGCGGGTCGTCGGCGGTGGCGAGGACGACGGCCCGCAGGCCGGGGTGGTTGCGGCGGGCGCGGGCGAGGAGGGTGATGCCGTCGGAGGGCGGGGCGGCGCCCTCGGCCGGCCGGTACGGCGGGTCCGCCGGTGCGGCCGGCGTGACGGGCACCCCGGGCGCGGGTGGCGGGACGGAGGGCGGCAGCGCCGCGCCGGGCGCCGGGCGGCGCGGCACCGGCATGCCGGGGCGGTCGGCCGCGCCGAGGTCCGCGTCGATCAGGACGACGTCGAAGGGGCGCTTCTCGCGGGCCGCCCGCTCCAGGGCCCGTTCGGCGGCTCCGGCACTGCCGGCCGCGCCGACCTCGATGTCGGGCTCGGCGGCGAGCGCCGCGGCCAGCGCCTCGGCGAAGATCCGGTGGTCGTCGACCACCAGGACGCGGATCCGTCCCATCGTGAGCCCCCCTGCTACGGCCGCCGACCCCACCCGGTAGCGGAATCAGCGTACGGGGCGGGCGGCAGATCGGTGGGGGTTTGGTGAAGTTTCGTCAGATGATGGGGAATTGGGCGATCGGCGCGGCAGCGGCGGCGGAGCCGGGGAGCCGCCCCGCGGCACTGCGCGGGGCC
>NZ_JBHUWW010000211.1:0-9775 GCF_042669755.1 Kitasatospora sp. NPDC057223
TTCGCGGGCCGGGCGCCGGGCGGCTCTCTGCGGCAGCGACGCTCAGTGCTGCTGCTGCGCCGCTGCCGCCGTCGTTGCGGCCATGGCCGGCCGGCGCCGGCCGCGCAGCAGTTCGGCGGTGACGAAGGCCGTGACGGCGGCGACGATCAGCAGGGGCACCAGGTTCGTCGCGGAATCGCCGAGCAGCACGGCCGCCAGTACCGCACTGGTGAGCGGCAGCCGGGTCTGGGCCGCTCCGGCGGCCGCCAGACCGGTGGCCAGGCCCGCCGAGCTGCCGAAGCCGGGGAGGCCGGCGCACATGACGCCGAAGGCCGCGCCGATCAGGATCGCCGGGAAGATCGGACCGCCGCGCATGCTGCCGAGCGCGACGCCCCAGGCGAGCGACTTGAACACGATCAGGGCGATCAGTGCGCCCACCGGCCAGGACTGCGGATCGGCGGCCAGCGCGCCGAGGGTCGCCTGGCCGGACAGCGCGGCCTCCTCCGGCGAGCGGCCGGTGACCAGGGCGTACGCGGTGATGCTCGCGCCGACCGCCACCGCGCACAGCACCGTCCGTACGGCCGTCCGCCGGGCCGTGAAGGCGGCCGTCCGGTGGGCGATCCCCTGGACGACCACGCACACGGCGGCGATGCCCGCGGCCACCGGCACGCCCCACAGGAAGTCACCCGCGTCGGGGAGGCCGACCGGCGGCTCGGAGGGCAGCGACAGGGCGCCGATGCTCAGCCCCGTCCAGTGCCCGAAGCCGATGAAGACCAGCGCGCCGACACCGCTGGCCAGCAGGCAGGGCAGCAGCAGGACGACCAGCTGGGGGCCGGCCAGTCCGGCCGCCTCGATCATCATCACCGCCGCCACCAGCGGGCTGCCGAAGATGGTGGAGATCGCGGCCGTCGAACCGGCCGCGCCCAGGACGACGCCGAGTTTCGGCTCCGCGGCCCGCTTGGCCGCGCGGACGGTCATCAGCGCCAGGGCGCCGCCCATGGCCATCAGCGGCGCCTCCGGACCGAGGACGGTGCCGAGCGGCAGGCAGGCGAACGCGGCCAGGAGGACGCTCGGCAGTTCCCGGGGGAGGGTCGGCGGGCCGCCGAGCCCGTTCACCGGCAGGTGGCCGCCGCGGCCGGGCATCCGCGTGACGATCGGCGCCAGCAGCAGCCCGGCGAGCAGCAGGGCCGGCAAGGGCCACCACCAGGGCGCCCGGTCCATACCGAGGGCCTCGGGCAGGGACTCCCACACCCAGTGCTGCAGCTCGTGCTCCAGGCTCACGAACCCGAACGCCGCCAGGGACACCGGCACCCCCACCAGGGCGGACACCAGCAGCAGGCGCAGGTAGCCCCGGCTCCTCAAGGTGTCGCGCAGGCCCCTCGCGGTGGCGTCGCTCGCCGGTTCGGCCATGGCCGCTCCCCTCGTCCGTGCCGGCATCCGGGCGGGCCGGGTGACGTCACCGGCCGACGGCCGGCGGCCGGTCGTTCCGGCCTCGTACGAGTCTCGCCGCCACCGTCCCGCCCCGCCCGGGCAAGATCACCCGGTTGGCCCAGCGGGCCGGCCGTCGGCCGGGCACCCGGTGGCGGCCGGCCGGACGATGGTGGCCCCGGGCGCCCGGGCCGGCGCCCGCCGAACGGGACGGAAGGAACCGTGCAGACACCCCGGCGACCGGTCCCCGGCCTGCCCGTCGACGGCCCGGTGGACCGCGTCTGGTACGCCGCGTACGGCTCGAACATGCGCCTGGAGCGGCTCTCCTACTACCTCACCGGCGGGCGGCCGCCCGGCGCGCTGCGAAGCTGTCCCGGCTGCCGGGACGGCAGCCCGCCGGAGCGTTCGCTGCCCGTCCTGCTGCCGGGGCGGCTGTACTTCGCCGGCCGGTCGGCGGTGTGGACGGGCGGCGCCGCCTGCTACGACCCGCTCGACGAGGGCGAACTGCCCGCCCGCGCGCACCTGCTGTCCGCCGGGCAGTTCTCGGACATCGCCGCGCAGGAGCGCGGCCGGGCCCCGGGCGCCGAACTCGACCTGGCCCAGGTGCTGGCGACGGGCCGCGCCCGGCTGGGCGACGGGCGGTACGGGACCCTGCTCTGCCCGGGCCTGCTGGACGGGCTCCCGGTGCTGACCTTCACCGCGCCGGGCCGCAGCACGGCCGCCGACCTGAACAGTCCGGCGGCGGCCTACCTCGGGCAGCTGGCCGCCGGACTGCGGGAGGCGTACGGCTGGGGCCCGGCGCGGATCGCGGGCTACCTCAGCAGCCGGCCGGGAGCCGCGGGCCGGTGGACCGAGGCCGCGGTCGTGAACCTCCTCACCGGGGGCGGACCAGGCCGGGCGCGGCCAGATTCCCGGAGCCGGTGCCATAACCGATCGGCCGGTCCGCCGTTGGCAGATACGTGAACCAACTATTCCCGTCGCCCGGCGGCCCCGGCCCGGGCGGCCGCTCCGAGCCGGCGGTGCCGGCCGGGCCCGTCCTGGCGCTGCGCCCCCGCCGGCTGACGCGGTTCGACCGCGGCTGGGCCCTGCAGACGGCGGCCGGGGAGCTGGCCGGCCTGGCCGCCGGGCCGGAGGCGGCCCGCCGGCTCCGGGCCCGCCGGGGCTTCCTCTACGAGAGCGCCCACAACCGGGAGCTCGCCGAGCTCCTGCGCCTGCGGCCGGAGGAGTTCGGCCGGGTCGGGCAGCTGGCGCTCGGCGCGGAGAGCATCCGGATCCGGGGCGAGGTGGTCGAGCTGACCCGGCCCGAGTCCATCGACGGGTTCCAGCGGCTGACGCTGCTGGCCCGGGCGGCCCGCGAGTCGGGGCTGGCCCACCTGGACCGCGCGACCGTCCGGCTGGAGGTGTTCACCAGTCCGGAGCGCGAGCACGTCCGGCGGCTGCACGACGTGGCCGACCTCTACCTGAACCCGGCCACGGCCCAGGACTGCCTCCGGCGCTGCCCCGAACTGCGCCGCCTGGTCGAGGAGTTCGAACGGGAGGGCTGGCTGCCGCGGTTCTCGATGGCGGACGTCACCCGGGCGCTCGCCTGCCTCTGCGCCGCGCCCACGCCGTACCTGTCGCAGCTGGTCTCGACCGACGACGGGCTGGACGGGCTGTGGGCGGACATCTCCTCGCCGCACTACCAGGCGCTGATCCATCCCGGCGTCCACGCGGTCGGGGTGCTCCGGGCGCTGGAGGCCCGGCGGACGGCCCGCCAGGCGCTCGCGCAGCTCCCGAAGACCGCCCGGGCCGGGTACGGACGGCTGGTCGAGGACGCCCCCGACCTGATCTGCTGGGCGGCCTGCCGCCACCTCCCGCTCCACCAGCTGCACGACGAGCGCTCCACCACCAAGTGGGACCGGCTGATCGACCAGGAACTCCCGGCCTGGACGGTGAGCGCGGCCCACGACTACATCGCCCGCAGCCGTCACACCGGTCTGCCGCACCCGGCGGCCCGGGCGGGCGGCCCCGGCCTGGACCGCTGGCTGCAACTGGCCGGGATGAGTCCGGGCACGGCCGCGGGACGCTCCCGGAAGGCGTGACCGCCGCCGGCGGCCCTGCACGCCGCCGCCGGCCGCCGTACGGTGGAGGAACCGAAGGGGGACAGCACGGAGGAGGCCGACATGCCCGGTTCTGTCACCATCAGTCATCACGAGGCGGCGGTCGCGATCGGCGCCGGCGAGGCCCGGCGGCTCGCGTCGGGGCTGGAGGAACTCGCCTACCTGCTGGAGATCCCGGGACCGAACCGGCTCACCGACGCGCAGCTCAAGGTGCTCTGCGACGGCCGGCCGGAGAAGCGCGAGGACGTCGTGCAGTGGGCCCGGGGGCTGGCCGCGGAGTTGAAGGAGCGGCGCTGACCCACCGCCGTCCGGGCCCCGGACGGATTGCGCGACCACCCCGCGCGGCAGCGCGCGGCGGTCGTACGATGGCCCCGGAGGCAGCCGTAGGGGCCCGCCTCCGGGGCCACGGCGTGTGTGCGGACCATCCGGGCGCCGTGCCCGTCGGACGCGGCCGGGTGGACGAGGCGGGGCTTGCCGGTATGTCGATCTCCTGGCTGACGGTCGGGACTCCGCTGCCCAGCGGCCCGATGCAGGTCACCGTGACGCCGGCCGGCGTGGTGGCGACCGGCTACGCCGTCTCCGAGACCGGCCCGCAGGCCCTGCCGTGCACGGACCAGGTGAAGATCGACGCGGTCACCGGCCGGATCACCGAGTACCTCGCCGGGGAGCGCCGCGAGCCCGGCCTGCCGCTCGACTGGTCGCGGGCGAGCGGCCCGCACCTCGTCGTGCTGCGCACGCTGCTCGCCGAGGTGCCGTACGGGAAGACCATCACCTATGGCGAACTCGCGGCCCGCAGCGGGGTGTTCGACGACATCACCGAGCCCGGCCTGGCGGCCAGGACGGTCGGCCAGATGATGGCCGCCAACCCGCTGCCGCTGCTGGTGCCCTGCCACCGGGTGGTCGCCGCGGACGGGATCGGCGGCTTCGGCGGCGGCCGGGTCGGGATCGACGTGAAGCGCTGGCTGCTCACCCTGGAGGGTGTGCTGGAGCCGACGCTGGACTGGAACGGGCCGGACTGGAGCGCGGTCTAGCCGGGCCCCGGTCCGCCGCCCCGCTGCTGCGGACGCGCTCTCAGACCGCCGCGTTCACGGCCGCCTCGGCCCGTTCGAATGCCACCGGGACCCGCTCCACGGCCTGCGGCACCGGGCGGGGCAGGACCGGCTGCACACCCGAGACCAACGTGTACTCGATGCCCGCGAGCTTGTCGGCCGGCCCCGGGGTGGGGGTCTCGCCCAGTGCCAACTGCACGGTGTTCCACGGCAGGTTGAGGCCGCAGAGGCGCAGCTGGTGGAGCCCGCCGGCCGGCCGGGTGTTGACGTCGATGATCACCGGCTCGCCGTGGTGGTGGCGGAACTGCACGTTCGAGAGGAACGCCACGCCGAGCTGCTCGACGAGCCGGGTGGCGGGCTCCAGGTAGCGCGGGGCGGTGGTGAAGCTGCGCCGCCGGCGGTGCTTGGTGCGGCCGATGGCGGTGATCACGGTGCCGTCGCGGTCGGCGAGGCAGTCGACCGACACCTCGGGGCCCTCCAGGTACGGCATGACCAGCAGGTCCACCGGTGCGTCACTGGCGTCCATGGCGGCCAGCACCTGGTCGAGCTGCACGTGCGCGTTCGGGGCGCCGGCCAGCCGGTCCAGTCCGAACGGCTCGCGGGTGAGCACCCGGAAGCCCTCGCCGCCCGCGCCGGAGGCGGGCTTGAGGCAGGGCACGCCGTCGGCCGCCTCGATCTGCGACACCGCGTCGAGCAGCTCGGCGGCGTTGCGCACCTGCCACCACGGCGGCGTCGGCAGCCCTGCGGAGGCTATGGCGGCGTAGCCGTCGACCTTGCTGGCGAAGGCCGAGATGGCGGTCGCCGGCGGGCAGGCCAGGGCGGTGCCGACGTCCTGGAAGTCCTTGTGGTGCAGGGAGATGGCCAGCTGGTTGAGCCGGGGGAGGAAGACGTCGATGGAATTGCGGGCGCAGTATTCGAGCGCGAAGGCGACGTACTCGTCCGGGGCGAGGCCCTCCGGCTCCAGGGCGGCGACGTCGGCGGCGGCCAGCACGGGGGAGTCGGGGTCGACGTGGGTGGCATGGACCTCGATCGGGCGCGGCGCATCGCGCAACTGTTCGATGAAGAACACGTTCTCGGCGTAGGTGCGGTTGAGCCAGACGCGTACGGGTGCGCTCACGGAGGTCTCCCGGGGCAGGAGTGAACGTTCGGGAGGGCATCCGGTCCGGCCGCTCGCTCGGTGCGTAGGCATACGAAACCCGGCGGTCGGCCAATGGCTTCAATGTCTTCGGCGCCTTGGACGTGCCCTTGAGGTGGCACCTTAGCGCTCTTGCGGCGTCGGCGTGAACGGCGGGTCGGGGCTGGACGGGCGGCCGCCCGGCAGCGCCCGGACGGGGGCCGGCCGGCGCTCGCCGGCGGGAGCGAACTGCCTGGTGGCAGCGGGTTTTCCGGAGTATTTCCCGAACGTGAACCGGATGCCGTTCGAGTGCCTTTCGAGGCCGCTCCGGATCTCTGCGGGATGCCGCCGCGATGTCGTCGCAACGGCGGTCGGGCGATGTTCGGGAGATTCGAATGCCACTCGAACCGTAATCGCTCAGGCGACCTATTCGTACTAATTATTCAACCCTCCTGATCACTCGAAAGAGTGATTGCAGGTTAGCTCTATTGGCCCCACGATGATTGCTGCAAGGCGACATTTCATTCGGTTAGCGCGGAGGGTTCCTGTATGTCGACCGAAACCAACGTCGGTATTCCTGCGCAGGGCGGGCAGCCGCAAACGCGGCAGCAGCAGAGCCTTGGTACGGCGGGCGCGAAGAACCTCGCGACCACCACCAAGTCCGCGCCGCAGATGCAGGGCATCAGCTCGCGCTGGCTGCTCAGGATGCTCCCGTGGGTGCAGGTGGCCGGCGGTACGTACCGTGTCAACCGGCGCCTCACCTACGCGGTCGGGCGTGGCCGGGTGAGTTTCGTCAAGACCGGGGCGGACGTCCGGCTGGTGCCGCCCTCGCTCCGCGAGCTGCCGGTGCTGCGCGGGTTCGAGGACGAGGGCGTGCTGGCGGAGCTGGCCTCGCGGTTCGCCCAGCGTGACTTCTCGGCCGGGGATGTGCTGGTCCAGGCCGGGCAGCCGGTCGAAGAGGTCTTCCTGATCGCCCACGGCAAGGTCAACAAGGTCGGCACCGGCAAGTACGGTGACGAGACGGTGGTCGGCTTCCTCGCGGACGGCGACCATGTCGGTGACGAGGCCCTGCTCCAGGCCGAGGCCACCTGGGAGTACACCGTCAAGGCGGCCACCGCGGGCACCGTCCTCGCGCTGCCCTGGCCCGCGTTCCAGGAGCTGGCGGACCGCTCCGAGGCGCTGCGCGGGCAGATCCTGTCCTACCTGGCGGGCTCGCAGGCGGCGCAGAACCGTCACGGCGAGGCGGAGATCGAGCTGTCCGCCGGCCACGAGGGCGAGCACGAGCTGCCCGGCACCTTCGTGGACTACGAACTCGCGCCGCGCGAGTACGAGCTGAGCGTCGCGCAGACGGTGCTCCAGGTGCACAGCCGGGTCGCGGACCTCTACAACCAGCCGATGAACCAGATCGAACAGCAGTTGAAGCTGACGATCGAGGCATTGCGCGAGGCCCAGGAACACGAGCTGATCAACAACCGCGAGTTCGGCCTGCTCCACAACGCCGACTACGACCAGCGGATCCAGACCCACTCCGGCCCGCCCACCCCCGACGACATGGACGAACTCCTGAGCCGCCGCCGGGGCACCAAGTTCCTCCTCGCCCACCCGAAGGCCATCGCCGCGTTCGGCCGCGAATGCAGCCGCCGCGGCCTCTACCCGGACTCCCTGGAGGTGCACGGCCACCACGTGCCGGCCTGGCGCGGGGTGCCGATCTTCCCGAGCAACAAGATCCCGATCCTGGACGGGCACACCAGCTCGATCCTCGCGCTGCGTACCGGTGAGGACAACCAGGGCGTCATCGGCCTTCACCAGACGGGCATTCCCGACGAGTACCAGCCGAGCCTGTCGGTCCGGTTCATGGGAATCAACGAGAAGGCGATCATCTCCTACCTCGTCAGCGCCTACTATTCCGCCGCCATTCTGGTGCCCGACGCCATCGGCGTCCTGGAGAACGTCGATATCGCCCGTCCGCGCGACTGACCGGCGAGCACCGAATTACCCGGGTGCCGGTCACGAAGACCGGCGCCCGGCACCGGCCGCCCGCATTCGGGCGGCGCCCGGGACGCGGCCGCGTGGCGCGCCCGGGCGCCGCTGCCCCGGGCGGGGCCGGTGCCCGGCAACCGGCGCGCGTTCCCGCGTCAGGGGGAGGAAGCATGGGGATCTTCGCATTGGAACGGGACCACCGGGAGGGCAGTGACGTCGAGGACGTCCTCGCCCGTGCCCGGGGTCTCGTCGACCCGGTCCTGCGCGCGGCCGTCGACACGCTGCCCGTGTCACTGCGCCGCATCGCGGCCTACCACTTCGGCTGGTCGGAGGCCGACGGCCGCCCGGCCGCCGGCCCGGCCGGCAAGGCGATCCGGCCCGCCCTCGTGCTGGCCGCCACCCGGGCCCTCGGCGGCGATCCGGCGACCGCCGTCCGGGCCGCCGCCGCCGTCGAACTCGTCCACAACTTCACGCTGCTCCACGACGACGTGATCGACGGCGACGACACCAGGCGGCACCGGCTCACCGCCTGGCGGGTCTTCGGCACCACCGAGGCGATCCTCGCCGGCGACGCCCTGCACTCGCTCGCCCTGCGGCTGCTCGCCGAGGACGGCCACCCTGCCGCCCGTGAGGCCGGCCGCCGGCTCGCCGACTGCGTGGTCGAACTCTGCGCGGGCCAGCAGGCCGACTGCGCCTTCGAACAACGCGGTGACGTCTCGCTCGCCGAGTGCCTGGCCATGGCCGAGGCGAAGACGGGCGCGCTGCTCGGCTGCGCCTGCGCCGTCGGCGCGCTCTACGCGGGGGCGGACGAGGAGGCCGCGCAGGCGATGGACGCCTTCGGCCGGGAGATCGGCCTGGCGTTCCAGCTGATCGACGACCTGATCGGGATCTGGGGCGATCCGGCGGTCACCGGCAAGCCGGTCGGCGCGGATCTGGCGGCCCGCAAGAAGTCCCTCCCGGTGGTGGCCGCGCTCGCCGCCGACGGCGCGGAGGGCGCCGTGCTGGCGAGCCTCTACGGCCTGGACCGCCCGCTGACCGAGGAGGAGCTGGCGCGCTGCGCCCGGGCCGTCGAGGCGGCCGGCGGCCGGGCCTGGGCCCAGGGCGAGTCCTGCGAGCGGATGGCCACGGCGATCGGCCACCTGGCCGAGGCCGTGCCCGAACCGGCCGCCGCCGACGACCTGCTGGCACTCGCCGAGCTGGTCACCCGGCGCAGCCACTGACCCCGCCGGGGCCCGGCGGCCGCTCGCCCGGTCACCTCCGGCCGCCGCCTGCCCGGTCACGCCCGCCCGTCGTCCGATCACTGCCCGATCACTGCTCGATCGCGAGGAATAGCCCATGAGTTGGCTGGACATCGGCATTGTGGTCATTGTCCTGCTCTGCCTGGCCGCTGCCCTGAAGCTGTTGCAGCGTTTCGTCCCGCACCCGGTCCGTGAGGCCCACAACGACGTCGCCGGATTCATCTTCGCGGCGGTCGGGGTGCTCTACGCCGTCCTGTTGGCGTTCGTGGTGATCGCCGTCTGGGAGGCCAACGACTCCGCCCGCAAGACCACCTTCCGGGAGGCCGACTCGCTCGCCGGGATCTACTGGATCTCCCGTGAGCTGCCGGCCCCGCTCGGGCCGCAGCTGGAGAAGCAGACCCTGGACTACGCCCGCCTGGTGATGGACACCGAGTGGCCGCTGATGGCGGAGCACCACAGCAGCCCGGAGGCCACCCAGCTCGTCTACGGGATGCGGGCGGGCGTCTTCTCCATCAAGCCGGAGAGCCAACAGCAGAACGTCCTGTACGAGCACGCCGTCAGCCACCTGGAGAACCTGGCGTCCGAGCGCCGCCAGCGGCTCAACCAGGTGGACGACGAAGTGCCGCCGCTGCTCTGGACGGCCCTGATCGCGGGGGCGGTCCTGACGATCGGCTTCACCTTCCTGTTCGGCCTCTCCAACACGCTCTCGCACACGCTGATGGTGCTGGCGCTGGCCGGGCTGGTGGTGATCTCACTGATCGTCATCAAGGAGATGAACTTCCCGTTCACGGGGGTGACGGCGGTGAAGCCGACGGCCTTCGAAGTCTTCCTGAACCGCCTGCCACCACCGCGCTGAAGCAGAATCGTTCACTCGCCGGGGTACGGCGG